>NZ_JAQMYQ010000017.1:0-101175 GCF_028369275.1 Mitsuaria sp. RG | reverse complement strand
CCCCCCCCCCCCCCCCCCCCCCCCCCCCCCCCCGCCCCCCCGCCCCCCCCCCCCCCCCCCCCCCCCCCCCCCCCCCCCCCCCCCCCCCCCCCCCCCCCCCCCCCCCCCCCACGACCAGGGCTGGGAGTTCGACGAGCACGACCAGGACCCGCTGCACAAGGACGTCACCCTGCTGTCGAGCCTGTACGAGCGTTCGCGCCCGGGCTTCACCGGCAACCAGTCGGTGCCGGTGCTCTGGGATCGTCAGCAGAACCGTATCGTGCACAACGATTCGGCGGAGCTGGCGCTGCAGATGGCCACCCGCCTGCTGCCCCTGGCCAAGACCCCGATCGACCTGGTGCCCGACCGCTCCAGCTGCGACATCGTCGAGCTCAACCAGTGGCTGCACACCAACATCAACCGCATGGTCTACCACATGGGCTTCGCCCCGGACCAGGAGAGCTACGACCAGGCCTTCCAGCAGTTCTTCGCGGCCATGGACACCCTCGAGCACCGGCTGCGCAAGCAGCCGTACCTGGTGGGCGGCAAGCTGAGCCTGTCGGACCTGTTCCTGCTGCCCACGCTGATCCGCTACGAGGCGGTGTACTACGTGCACTTCAAGACCAACCACAAGACCCTGGCCGAGTACCCGGCGCTGTACCAGTACCTGGTGCGCCTGACGCAGATCCCGGCGATCTATCGCACCATCGACATGGCGCATATCAAGCTGCATTACTACTACTCGCACAACCACATCAACCCGACCCGGATCGTGCCCCAGGGGCCGGCGTTGAGCTGGTTGAACTGAGCAGTCGGCGTTTGCGGTCTTTTCGCGGCACAAGGCCGCTCCTACAGGAAGCGCATCCCCCTGTAGGAGCGGCCTTGTGCCGCGAAAGGGCTGCCTCGCAGCCCCGGCGGTTGAAGCCGAATACCGACTCCGGACGACTTCAACACCTTGAGGCTGTTACACGCCAAGACCACGCCGATCTTACAAACTGAACCTCATTCAGGCCTTGCCACGCCGCGGCCGCTGGCCGGCCGGAACCACCAGCCCTGCTGCATGCCCGCCGCCGCCAGCAGGATCAGCCCCACCCCCAGCCACTGCACCGCCGCCAGGCGATGGTCGAAGGCCACCCAGTCGACCAGGATCGCCGCGATCGGGTAGATGAACGACAGCGCCCCGGTCAACGCCGTGGGCAGGCGCTGGATGGCGCTGTACAGCAGCACGTACATCAAACCGGTATGCACGATCCCCAGCGTCACCAGGCTGCCGAGCGCCGGCAGTTCACCCGGCAGTCCACCGAGCTTAACCCAGGGCGCCAGCAGCAATACGCCGGTGCTCACCTGGATCAGCGCGATCAAGTGCGGTGGCGTGCCGGTCAGGCGCTTGATGATCAACGCCGCCACGGCGTACAGGAACGCCGCGCCCAATGCCAGGACAATGCCCAGCAGGTACTCGTCGCCACTGGCCTGCCCCGCGCCATGGGCACTGACGATGGCCAGCATGCCGAGGAACGCCACGCTCAACCAGGTCAGCTTGGCCGGGGTGATCTTCTCGCCGAGGAACAGCGCGGCCAAGCCCACCAGCATGAACGGCTGAACGTTGTACACCGCCGTGCCGATGGCAATCGAAGCCCGCGAATAGGAGGCGAACAGCAGCACCCAGTTGCCGACGATCGCCACCCCGCTGGCCACCGCCAGCAGGAAGGTGGCGCGGGTCAGCACGCCCGGCTTGAGAAAGCCCATGGCCGCGCAGATCAGCAACAAGGTGCCGGCGCCGAACACGCAGCGCCAGAACACCACTTCCAGCACCGGCTGCCCGGATATCAGCACGAACCAGCCGATGGTCCCGGATATCAGCATGGCGGCGATCATTTCCAGCGAGCCACGGCGCAGCGAATTGTCCATCTCACACCTCCTGTCGACGATGGGCACAGTATGCGGAGGGTCGAGGGCGACCTTCCAGCGGATAACCAAGGCATATCTGTGCTCTCGCCTTTACTATCAAGGCATATCTTGAAAATCACCTAACGAGGCAGCCATGACTGATGCCATCGACCAGTTGCTGATCAACGCCCTGATGGAAGACTCGCGCCGCTCGCTCAAGGCCCTGGCGCAGATCAGCGGATTGTCGGCGCCCAGCGTCAGCGAGCGCCTGCGCCGCCTGGAAGAGCGCGGCGTACTGCGCGGCTATACGGTGGAGGTGGACCCGCGCTGTTTCGGCTACCAGTTGCAGGCCATCGTGCGCATTCGCCCGCTGCCGGGGCAGTTGCAGGAGGTGGAGCGGCAGATCATCGCCATTCCCGAGTTCACCGAGTGCGACAAGGTTACCGGCGAGGATTGTTTCATCGCCCGCCTGCATGTGCGCTCGATGGAGCAGCTGGACACGCTGCTCGACCGCCTCAACGTGCTGGCCGAGACCAATACGGCGATCATCAAGAAGACGCCGGTGAAGCGGCGGTTGCCGCCGATGGCGTGAGGGAGGTTTTGCAGTTGCAGGCCTTATCGCGGGGCAAGCCCGCTCCCACGCAGTCGGCCCGGCCAAAACTTGTACACATGAATGTCACCATAAGTGCCATTTTTGTGTGCACTTTTGACCGGTAACGCCCCATTAAGTTACATACTCCAATCAACTAAATCTGACCATTCGATCAACTAAAATGTCGAGCAAAAAATATTACCTGTTCATTTGGTCAGCTTATATTTCCTTTATTTCATCCACTTATCTTTCAAATAGATAGATTCAAAATAGTAGCAACCTGAAAGCGAGTTGATCGCTGGCATGGAACTGGCTTTTATGTGTTTGCGTTTTGTATACAAGTTTGACGAAACATAAATACACAAGAACCCGCAGCGTCGCCCCACCGGCGACCGTTGCGCCCAGAACCCAGTGATGCCAACGCCTGCACCGACGAGATGGCGAGCCCGTGCGCCAGCGCCCGCTCATCGCAGTCACACGCATCAGGAGCCGCCGGAATGAGTAGCAGCCTCCCCCTTGCCCCTGAACTTTCCGTTGCCAGCACCCATCCCTCGACCACCGCCCTCGAAGGCCTTCCGGCCGATCTCGAACTGAGCCCGCGCCTGCATAACCGCGACCTCGCCCCGACCAAACTGGCAGGCCGCCGCTGGGGCGGCTACAGCATCTTCGCGTTGTGGACCAACGACGTGCACAACATCGCCAACTACTCCTTCGCCATGGGGCTGTTCGCCCTCGGCCTGGGCGGCTGGCAAATCCTGCTGTCGCTGGCGATCGGCGCGGCGCTGGTGTACTTCTTCATGAACCTGTCCGGCTACATGGGGCAGAAGACCGGCGTGCCGTTCCCGGTGATCAGCCGCATCGCCTTCGGCATCCATGGCGCGCAGATCCCGGCGCTGATCCGCGCGGTGATCGCCATCGCCTGGTTCGGTATCCAGACCTACCTGGCCTCGGTGGTGCTGCGGGTGCTGTTGACCGCCGTGTGGCCGCAGGTGGCCGCCTATGACCACGACAGCATCCTCGGTCTGTCGAGCCTGGGCTGGGTGTGCTTCGTGGCGATCTGGCTGGTGCAGCTGGTGATCCTCGCCTACGGCATGGAGATGGTGCGCCGCTACGAGGCCTTCGCCGGGCCGGTAATCCTGCTGACCGTGGCCAGCCTGGCAGTGTTCATGTACTTCAAGGCCGATGCGCGCATCGCCTGGTCGGTCGCCGAGCCCCTGAGCGGCTACGAGATGTGGCGCAACATCTTCGCTGGCGGCGCGCTGTGGCTGGCGATCTACGGCACCCTGGTGCTCAACTTCTGCGACTTCGCCCGTTCCTCGCCGTGCCGCAGGACCATACGCGTCGGCAACTTCTGGGGCCTGCCGGTGAACATCCTGGTGTTCGCGGCGATCACCGTGGTGCTGTGCGGCGCGCAGTTCCAGATCAACGGCCAGGTCATCGACAGCCCGACGCAGATCGTCGCCAGCATCCCCAGCACCGCATTCCTGGTACTGGGCTGCCTGGCCTTCCTGATCGTCACCGTGGCGGTGAACATCATGGCCAACTTCGTCGCCCCGGCCTTCGTGCTCAGCAACCTGGCGCCGCGCCACCTGAACTTCCGCCGCGCCGGGCTGATCAGCGCCACCCTGGCGGTGCTGATCCTGCCCTGGAACCTGTACAACAGCCCGCTGGTGATCGTGTACTTCCTCTCGGGCCTGGGCGCCCTGCTCGGCCCGCTGTACGGCGTGATCATGGCCGACTACTGGCTGCTGCGTAAGGGCCGCATCAACGTGCCCGAGCTGTACAGCGAGAACCCCGCCGGCGCCTACCACTACACCCGCGGCATCAACCTGCGCGCCCTGGCCGCGTTCATCCCGGCCGCGCTGCTGGCCATCGTCCTGGCCCTGGTGCCCAACTTCCACGGCATCGCGCCGTTCTCCTGGCTGATCGGTGCCGGTATCGCCGCCGCCGTCTACCTGCTGATCGCGCCACGCAACCGCCAATACCTCGATGTCAGCGGCGAATGCATCGCCGTCGACCACAGCAGCCACTGATTTCAGGGAGATCCGTCATGCGTATTCTGATCGCCAACGTCAACACCACCGAGGCCATCACCGAGGCCATTGCCGAGCAAGCGCGCAGCGTGGCCGCGCCCGGTACCGAGATCGTCGGCCTGACCCCGTGGTTCGGCGCCGAGTCGGTGGAGGGCAACTTCGAGAGCTACCTGGCCGCCATCGCAGTGATGGACCGGGTGCTGGCCTACGACCAGCCCTTCGATGCCGTGATCCAGGCCGGCTACGGCGAGCATGGCCGCGAAGGCCTGCAGGAGCTGTTGGACGTGCCGGTGGTGGACATCACCGATGCCGCCGCCAGCACTGCCATGTACCTGGGCCACGCCTACTCGGTGGTGACCACGCTGGACCGCACCGTACCGCTGATCGAGGACCGCCTCAAGCTCTCCGGACTGTATGAGCGCTGCGCCTCGGTGCGCGCCAGCGGCTTGGCGGTGCTCGAGCTGGAAAGCGACCCACGGCGCGCGGTGGAAGCCATCGTCGAGCAGGCCGAACGGGCTGTGCGCGAGGACAAGGCCGAAGTGATCTGCCTGGGTTGCGGCGGCATGGCCGGGCTCGACGAGCAGATCCGCCAGCGCACCGGGGTGCCGGTGGTGGACGGTGTGAGCGCGGCGGTGACCATTGCCGAATCACTGGTGAGGCTGGGGTTGAGCACCTCCAAGGTGCGCACCTACGCTACGCCGCGGGCGAAGAAGGTGGTGGGCTGGCCGATGCGCTTCGGCCGCTGATCTACCAGTAGAGCCCGTCGCAGGGCACGCCCACTCCCCTGGCGTCAAAAGCAATCCGTGGGAGCGGCGATGCGGCGACCCGACTTGCCCCGCGATGAGGCCAACAAGGTCAGCGCAACAGCCTCGCCAGCCGCTCGCCACTGCCACACGCCAAGGTGAACCCCAGCGCACCATGCCCCAGGTTCAGCCACAGGTTGCGATACCGTGTGGCCTCGATGATCGGCACTCCGGTCGGCGTCGCCGGCCGCATCCCAGCCCACTCCACCGCCTGCTTGTAATCAGCGGCCTCCGGCAGGGTCTCGCGCGCCAGCCGTCGCATGCTCGCGAGCCTGCCGGCATCCACCGACTCGTCGTAACCGACGATGTCCACCATCGCCGCCACACGCAGCTGATCCTCCAGCCGGGCATAGACGATCTTGCGCTCGTAGTCGGTGATACTCACATCGGGCGCCCGATGCGCGGCGCCAATCGGCGCGGTCAGGCTGTAGCCTTTCAAGGGATAGACCGGCAAATTCAAGCCCGGCAATGCCAGGCCGGCGCTACGGTGCCCGGCGCAGAGCACCAGGTGCTGCACTTCCAGCCGTTCGTTGCCCAGCTCAAGGGCCAGCACCTGATCATCGTGCGCTATCAGCCGTGTCACCGGTCGCCCCAACAGCAACCTGCATTGTCCCGACGCCTCCAGGCGCTCGGCCAGACGCAGGCAAAAACGGTGGCAATCGGCGACCTCTTCGTCCGGGGTGAACACGCCGCCAACGAACGGTGCATCGAAAAGCGCCGGGTCGAGTTCGCGCAGTTCGGCGGCATCCAGTGTTCGCTGGCTGTGGGAATCAAGCAAGTTTTGGCGCCCGTGGTCGAATGCACGCTGGGTACGGAATGCGACCAGCTTGCCATTGCGCCGCCAGGCGAAATCATCGAGGCCGTCCTGCTCGCGCCAGCGCCGCAAAGCCGCCTGGCTTTCGAGCGCCAGACTCAGCAGCCGAGCGGCATTACGGCGATTGACGGAGGTACGGCAGGCCATGACGAAAGCCGCCAGCCAACGCCACTGCGCTGGGTCCAGACGCAACCGAAGGCGCAACGGCGAGTCCCCCTGCAACAACCAGCCAAGCGCCTGCCACGGCACACCGGCATCGGCCAGTGGCGCCACGTAGCGGTACGAAAGCTGCCCGCCGTTGGCAAAACTTGTGGCGCTGGCCAGGCTGTCGCGGGCCTCGACCAGGTCGACCTGCCAGCCGTCGCGCACCAGCGCATAAGCCGTCGCCAGGCCGACCACCCCGCCGCCGATCACTGTCACCCGCTGGTTCATGCATCCATTCCCGTCCAGGCCTGATGGCCAGACAGTAACAGCAGGTCAGGTCGGGCAGCCAGGCTTGCATCCTTGGACAATAGAAAATGCCGCGGAAGCGACGCGAAGGCTTGAATCAGCGCACTGCGCGAACGCTGTCATTCCACATGCTTATAGCGGTCACGATAGACAACCAGGCACACACCCAGCACGATGGCGAAGGACTTCCACAACACCACATCAACCCCATTGAGCGTTTCACGGTGCAAGAACAGCATGCCGAGCGCCCCGGCAATGAGCAGACTCACGCCAAGCCAGGTACGCATGCGGGGTGACCTCAGCCAACGATCAATGGCGAAGCCTATGAATAGCGACAGGATGATCTGAACAGGATCCTCGTACATTAACGATTCTCACGCTGTGACGATCATCGAGATCGAAGTGTGTTGAGGGCCAATACCACCTTTGACCTTGGCATCGATTGAAACCAGAACATCACCCGAGTGATAGGTTGGCAGACGATCCGCCACAAATGCAGCAGTAGCGGTTTTGGCAAGACCACCCGATATGAAACCGCCAGCGAGCAACCCGACCGTCGAACCCACGGCCGCCGACACCAACCCGGTTACAGTCCAACGCTGAGCATTCAACGCATCGCCCTGAATGCGGTTCAGAGGCAGCGATATAGCGACTGAGACGAAACACGGAAGTACTCCCGCTTGCATCCGGTCATACACCTCCATCACCTTTCTGACGATTTGATAGTTGTGCTGACGTGCTGTCGAAAAGCACAGCTCATTGAGTCGACAACGCTCAAGAGGTTTTACGGTGAACTCGAATATATTGAATGCCACGCCGTGGTGTGCGACGACGTGATAGGTCCTTTCAAATGGCATGCGGAGCATTTCCTGCGTAAGGCTCTGGACAACGATCCAGGTGAACTTGCGACGATAGCTCCGGACATACCTCTTAAGGCACCAGTTGACGTCTGATATTCCGGTGGGAAACTTCCTAAATCAAACAATTAGCACCGCGGCGCCAGGCCTTCATAACCCGGTTCCTTGGCATGGCGCACATTGAAGGGCTGGATGCCCCAGATTTTCTACCTTTTGTTCAACCGGTAGGAATGCATTGGCTATACCGAAGACCGCCTGCCAACGCCACTGTCACCCGCTGGTTCATGCATCCGTTCCCGCCCAGGCCTGATGGCCAGACAGTAACAGCAGGTCAGGTCGGGCAGCCAGACTCGCCGTGATCGAGCCCCTGGCGCAGGTTACGGCTGAGCAGGGTCGCCTTGCCATCGCGCCAGGTCAGCGTGAGCACGTACAAGGTATCGAAGTCGTCGCGATGCCAGTCTTCGGTGAGCACCCGCTCTTCGCCCAGGGCCTTGCCGGCCACGGTGTTGATCAGTTCCGGGAGATAACCGCGGGACCAGGCGGTGTAGACCGTCGCATTGCGGTATTTGCTACTAAGCAGCTCGTCCGCCAGATCCTCGGTGTCGTTGGCGCCATAGTCGATGTTCACCGGCAAGCCGAGGCGGATGGCGCTGGGGCTGATGGTCATCAGCGGGCGGATATAGCTGTAGCGCTCATCCAGGCTACCTTCCTCGACACCCCGCGAAGGGTTGGCGGCGAATACGTAGTCAGCCTCGCCAAAACGCTCGGGCAGCAAGGTGGCGAGATCCAGAGCGCGGTTGAGCCCCTGGCAGTTCAACTGCCCCAGCCCTTCGCCGGGCTTCTCGGCGTGGCGCAGGAAAACCAGGGTCTGGGTGCCATCCACGGGTTGCGCGCGGCTCTCGACCACTGCCAAGGCCAACGGCACGGCCGCAGCGGCGAGCGTCAGGCTCAACAACAGGTGACGACGACGGCGAAGGAAGGTGGGCAGCTTCATCTGGGACGGACTCTTGTGGCAAGGGGTACTGGGTTGCCCCGCCACATGGTCCGGCAGCCCTGGCTGCTGGTCGTCCCTGTCGTGAATGCCATCCGTGGCAGCGAGTGAGGCTCAGAGTGCCTTCGACCCGTTTGGTTCCTCCCTGGGCGCATATGCCGTTCCATGGACAAGGCCACGTTAACGCCTGTGTGTTGCTGAATTATTGCTCGCAGCTCAATCGTCGCGGGTCAGTACTTCCAGCAACTCGATCTCGAAGGTGAGGTCCGAATTCGGTGGAATAGAACCGACCGAGCGCTCGCCATAGCCCAGGTGCGCCGGCACCAGCAACTTGCGTTTGCCGCCCACGCGCATGCCCATCAGGCCCTGGTCCCAGCCCTTGATCACCCGGCCGGTGCCGATCACGCACTGGAACGGCTTGCCGCGCGACCAGGACGAATCGAACTCGCTGCCGTCGGCCAGGGTGCCGCGGTACTGGGTGGTGATCAGCGCGCCCTTGACCACGGACTTGCCGTCGCCTTCGTGTAGATCGATGACTTGCAGCTCACTGCTCATGGCAGGTTCCTCGAGACGGTTTTGGTGGGCGCCCTTTTCTCAGGAATGCTTGAGTTTGGCAAGGCGGGTCGGCTCAGGACGGGGCGAACTGTTCGAAGATCTGTTGGCCGGTGAGGTTCTTGGTCTCGTTCTCGAAGCAATACCAGGCGGGTTTTTCGTCGATGAAGATCTGCTCGGTGAAGGTCCAGTTTTCCGTGCCGTCCAGCAGGCCGACCGGCACGACATAGAGGTTGCCCTCTTTCAAGCGGTAGAACAGGTGCGTACCGCACCGGCCGCAGAAGCCGCGCTGGGCCCAGGGGGAGGAATCATAGACGCTCGGGGTTGGGCCCTCGAATTTCGGGGGCTCGGTGCAATGGACCGCCAGCAGCGGGCCACCGGTCCATTTTCGGCACATGCTGCAATGACAGGCGCTGACATGGGTGTTGTCGATTGTTGCACTCAGGTGAATTGCACCACACAGGCAACTGCCTTGTTTTTCCACGGGCATCTTAGGGCTCCTTGCGGTTGTTCCGGGGAGTTGCAGTATAGGCGCAGGCTCCAGGCATGTCCGGCATCACCCTGCCTCAGCCCAGCATCCTGGCCAGGCGCTCGTAGGCAAGTGTGCGTGGCCGTACCCCGGATAATTCAGGCCCGCTCGTGCCCATTCGACCTAGCATTTTTGCCAGTTGTTACATAGCAGCACAATTCCTAACTTGGAAGCTCCGGCAATGCCTGTCCCCCGCGCCGGCCAGGAGAAGCACCTATGAGCAGCACGTCCAATACACCCGCGAAAAACACTACAACATCCGCCACTCATATCACAACGACAACGACAACGACGTCAACACCAACCACAACTACAACCACAACCACCACAACCACCACAACTGACACCAGCACCAACCCCACTCCCTACGCCAACTTGATGCCTCCGAAAATGGTGGATGCCGACGACGATGGCCAGGGGAATGGTGGACTCGGTTATTATGATTTGTTGCACAACCCGAAGAAGATTCTTGAAACGCGTGTTGGCCCGTACCTCGACGTAGCGGATGGCGATGACATTCAGTTATTTCTGGACGACACCATGATATACAGTCGATTCGTCAAAAAAGACGAGACCGGTGTCATAGTGTTAGAACCTACTGCAGAACATTTTATAAATACAAAAGAAGGTTTGCATGGACTCTGGTACAAGTTCATAAGTTTCCCAGGCGGAATAGAATTCCCCTCGGATGAAACCGCACTACTCATCAAGACCACGATCCCCGGGGACCCTGATAAAGACCTGCCGTTCCCAGAGGAAAACTATAAGCTGGAAAAAGCCTCAATTATCCCTGAATGGCTGGCAGGAGACACCGAGAAGGTCACCATAACGGTCCCCAAATGGACTTATCAATCCGGCTACGACACCTTGACGATACATTGGTCCGGTTTCGAACACAGTATCCGAATTGATGATATCGATAATGACACGGTGATCGTCCTCGACGACTTGCAATCCAAGATCCCTGGCGGTAGAACTTCGCTGCGCTACAGTATTACCGACGATGCAGGCAATTACTCCCTCCTGGCCCCGTCCACGACGGTGGATGTAGACTTCGACTATCCCGAACAGCCCGCCGCGCCGCGCCTTCTTGTCGATGGGCATGAAGACGAAGAGATCGACATGAGGTACCTGTTGACCGCCGACCTGGCGGTGGTGGTGCCTGCGAATGAGAATCTGCAGCCGGGACAAGCTGTCGTCGTCGAGGCATACGGTCGGAACGCCGACGGCGAAGACATGCCTTTTACAAGTGAACCCCAGAACGTCGGCTCTCCGGTTGAAGACATGTTGTTCAAGATTCCCAATGGCTTCGTAAAAGCATTGGTAAAAGGTTCGATCCGTGTCGCCTACCACGTGGACGGTCAACATCTCTCGAAAAGTACTTCCCGGCCGGTCACCCACACCGTCATTGCAGCCCCAAAACTTCCCCAAGCCAAGAACGACAAGCTGGATTACCTACGTGATGTGCAACCCGATCAGCATCTCAAGGTCGATGTGGAGCCTTACCCCGGTATGCGAGCTGGACAAAAGGTCACTGTAGTGTGGAAGGCAACGGGCGTTGTTGAATGGCGCAGCGAGGAGAAAACAGTCCGTTCGCGGGAGACCCTGAATTTCTTGTTGCCGGACTCGCTGGCGATGGGGGGCTACTCAACTGAGGTCTTGGTGACCAGTTTCGTCAATGGCATAGCCTCGACGCCCCGCAAGGTGACTATCGAGCCCCAGGCTGTGGGTACACCGGCCATCAAGATCACCTCGAACGGCGACAAATACACCGCCGATGTGGACTTTCCGTACAGAAAGGATGGTGACCATGTCAACATCATTATCAATGGCCGCGTGAGAAAACAAATTTCTCCCTACCACCCACTTGAGGATACAGGCCAGGCAACAATCCAGGTCTCGGATTCCTGGATTACAGAGAACCGAGGCGGTGCCGTCCTGTTCAACTACAGTATCTGGCATCGCGAGGAGAGAACCTACTTATTCTCACCTCCCGAGTTCATTCAACTTTGAACCAGCGACCAGGGCCCAAGCCGGGCCCTGGCCATCCATGCTGCAGTCCTGGCACCTGAAAACTAGCATTTTTGTCAGGTTACTTCCCATCACCCTTGGCTCAAGCTACCCGCACGCATGAGCCAGGAAGTGACGCCCATGTTCACCTTTTCCCGCACCACGCTCAGACTATTCCTACAGCCTCAGTTCACTTCTTCCCGCACTCTTCAGCGCTCCCCGAATGCCTGTCCCACTTACTTATTCGCGTCGGAGTCCACGATGAAAAAAGAACTGCGCCTGCGTGTCCGCAGGCCGTATCGATTCGCCTGTGTCCTGCTGCTCGGCTGCACGCCCCTTGCCACAGCGGGCGTCCTTGAGGGTCGCAGTGAACAGGCTACTGTCGAGGCCGGCAGCCCTGCGGAGTCCTGGCAGGTGAGCAATGGCGCTACCCTGAACATGAACGCCGGCAGCCAGGCCGATGCCTCGGATTCGTCTTCGGGTGTGGCGATCTCACTGACCCAAGGCGGCAACCTCAACGCCACGGGCGCCACCATCAGTGCCGCCGGGCGTGCGATTCTCAACAACGACAGCAACGTCACCCTGGTCGGCAGCCGTGTGACCGCCACCGATGATGGCACCAGTGCCTTGTCCGGCGTCGCACTGCAGATGTACGGCGGCACCAGCACCGTCGTGGGCTCGGTGCTCGATGGCGCCCGTCACGCAATTGCCATCAGCTCGGACAGCCGGGGCGACAACGCCGGTGATCAAGTGGCCACCCTGGATATCGCCGGCAGCCAGCTGATTTCGACCACCGGCAGCGCCATCCATGTCGGCAAGGCCTTCGACGCGGAGCCGATTGCCCCAACAGCCCATATCACCCTGCGCGATGGCACCGTGGTGCATGCGAACAATGGCACCCTGCTCGAGGTGGAGGACGACGCCAGCGTGTTCCTGACCATCAAGACCAGCGAAATCGAAGGCGATATCATCTCTGCCGACACCGCCATGACCCATGTGGCACTCGGTGAAAAAGCCATCTTGCGTGGCGCAATGCAGGGTGTGGACCAGCTCGATGTCGGCGCCTCCGCGCAATGGATCGTCACCGCTGACTCCTCCATCGACGAGCTTCTCACCAACAGTGGCAGGATCACCTTTCAAAGCGATAGGGAAGGCGACGAAGCCGGCCGGATTCTGACCGTGCATGGCGACTATGTCGGCGATGGCGGCAGCATAGAATTCAACACCAAGCTGGAGGGCGATGCCTCGGTAACCGACAGGTTGATCATCGAAGGCGATACCAGCGGCACCACGTCAGTCAGCGTCAACAACCTCGGCGGGTCCGGTGCCAAGACCTTGAATGGTATCGAACTGATCACCGTCGGCGGCGCCTCCAACGGGGAATTCACCCAGGCAGGTCGTATCGTTGCCGGAGCCTACGACTATCAACTGGTACGGGGTGAAGGCGACAACAGCGGCAACTGGTACCTGCGAAATGAATTGATCGATCCGGGCAACCCTGACGCGCCGATCCTGATCGTCCGTCCCGAAGGCGGCGCCTACGCGGCCAACCTGTACGCGATGAGCACCTTGTTCGACGCCAGTGTCGGCCAGCGCGGCGGCGACACCGAACGTGCCGACACCCTGGCGGCCGACGGCCGTTCGACCAACCTGTGGATGAAGCACAGCGGCGGGCACCAGCGCAGCACCGACAGCAGCGGGCAACTCAACACCCACGTCAGCCGCAACGCCACGCTGTTCGGCGCCGACCTGGCCGGCGGCTCGACCCGTGCCGGCGGCGCCTGGCGCACCGGGGTCTTTGCCGGCTACGGCAACAGCCATGGCAACAGCACCTCGCAGCTGACCAATCACTCCGCCAGCAGTCAGGTCAAGGGCTATACCACCGGTGTCTATGGCACCTGGTTTGCCAACGGTAACAGCGAACAGGGCCTGTACACCGACGCTGTGCTGCAATACAGCTGGTTCGACGCCCAGGTCTCCGGCGACGACGTGGCCACCGAGCGCTACAGTGCCAAGGGCGTCTCCACGTCACTGGAAGCCGGCTATGTGTTCAGCGACCGCTTCGAAGACGGCGATGCCTGGTACCTGCAACCCAAGGCCAAGGTGGTCTGGTCGGGTGTGACCCCCGACGATCACCGCGAAGACAACGGCACCGTCGTCTCCACCCAAGGCAGCGATACCCTGAGCGTCAGTGTCGGCGCCCGCGCCTCGCTCAAGCTGAACTACACCGGCGATGACACCCTGGCCGACAGCTTCAAGCCCTTCGTCGAAACCAACTGGATTCACAACAATCGCCAGGCCGGCGTCAACCTCGACGGCGTTAGCGTGACCCAGGCCGGCACCCGCAACATCGCCGAATTCAAGGTCGGCGCGGAAGGTCGCATCAACCGCGACCTCACGATCACCGCGTCGCTGGCCCAGCAAGTGGGCAGCAACGACTTCTCCGACACCGCGGCTTCACTGGCCGTGCGCCTGTCCTTCTGATCGCCTGGGCATGCGTCGGCCAAACCGACGCATGCCCCCTCCCGCCAGCCCGACCTAGTAATTCTGTCAGCTTACAAGTTCGCGCTTTTTCCCGACTATGAACCTGCGTTCGTTTGCACCGTACTCGGTATCGGAACGACTTGGAACACTGCCGAGGCCCGTCACCGCCAGCCCCAAACCTGAAGCCCTGACAGCACAGGAAAACAACCATGTCTGAACGTTATTTCATCGCCGAGTATCGGCCTGCCACCCTGCCGGCCAAATCCATTGCCTCGCAATGTGGTTGCCATAGCCGGCACGCCTACAAGGCGGTTCGAAAACCTGCTCGCATTAACGCCACGTGGGGCTTTGATGAGGAACTGGTGTTTCCCAAGGATGCGCTCGCTCCGACCCTCCCGGGTGTCGAGGCAGACAACCTGTTGCTGGCAGACTTCAGGAACTACCCTATCACGCTACGGTTCAGAATCCCGGCTAAGGTTGTCGACCCAACCCGGGATGCCGTACTGCTTCTCGTGGACGGGAGCGCGTTCAGCATCCCCATCACCTTCGAGGGCTACAAGGCGGGGGACATCTTTTCCATCGAACTGCCCGCCAGCGCTCGCCAAGAAGGCATCCATACGATCCAGTACCGCATACATTACTCGAACAATCGATCGGAGGACGGTCCCCTCCAATCCTTCAAGGTCGATCTGACTGCACCTGGCCTGCCGTCACTGGCCGAATTGAACGTCGATAGCGACATCATCAAAGGCGGGGTCACCTCGGCCACCCTCGAAATCCACAATGGCAAGCACTATCTCAAAACGACCCTCAATGGCTACAACGGCCTTGGAATAGGCGACAGGATCCGTGGCGTGATCGCCGACCTCGACGGGTTCGGTAGCACAACGGATGTCGAGCAAGAATACGGGCCTGGAGACGAGATCATCTTGCGGTTCCTGAGGGAGGACATCGAACGTGCAGGGGATGGCCTTAAAACATTCGCCTATACCGTCACCGACCGCGCCGGCAATATTTCGCTCCCTTCGCGCCCCGTGACTCTCAAGGTACTGCTCGACGGCGAGCTGACCAATCTTCCGGCACCAGAAGTGGCAGACAGCGCCGATGGCATCATCAACGATGAAGAGGCGCGCAAACCGCTGGAAGTGATCATCCCCGCCTATTCGGACAAACCCATTCTGCCAGGCGACGCGATCGAGCTGATCTGGGGCGATGCCCACCACGAACCACTACCCATCCCCGATGGCGAGGAAGGTGCTCGCCTGCCGATCTACCCGGACTATGCAGCCCTTTACGACACCTGGAAGGCGCAATCGCAGGGGCGCGATGAAACCGCCCGCATCACCGTAAGCTATCGGATCATTCGCGAAGGCATGGTGGCCGGCACCTCCGCAGGGTTGGACGTGGTCATCAACCTGCACCAGGTGGGTGGCGATCCAGAGCCAGAGGTACCGACCCACCCGAACCTGCGTCCAGCCGTGCTGATGTCCTGGTCAGGGCAGCTCAACTACATCCCCAAAGATGACTATGCCAAGGACGCCAGGCTCTTCGTGCCATGGTTCGACCGGCACTCACCGACGGCACCGGTGCTGATCGAGGGCGATGTGGTCCAGCTCAGATACGGTACCTATGCGTTTCCCCCACGGACCGTCAGCGACGCTGACGTCGGCAAGAAGGCTGACCTCGAATTTCCCCTCACGGCCGACCTGATCGCAGAGCAAGCGGGTGGCACACAAGCCCTGGTCTATGAGGTGGAGCGCCCTGTCCAAGGCCCGACCCACAACACGTCACAGGGGCCGGTCCAACCAGTGCTCGTGGACGCTGATGAGCAACTGCCTGGCGATGGCGACCTGGGAGAAGGTGAATACGCGCCCCTCAAGTCCGCCTGCTGCATCATCCCGGCTGATCTCGAAGATGGCAAGATCGTGTATTTCGTGACGCCGCCGTACAAGCACAAGCGACCTGGCGACCTGATTGAAATCAATCTGGTCCAGGTGGAGACTGATAGACACACCGAAAATGAGGAGCCTATCGAGGTATCAAGAATCAAGGACTCGTACACGGTCGCCGATGCCAGTGAGGAGACCGAGGAGTACCGGTTTCCCCTTCCGCGCGCCCAACTAATCGCCCCCAGTAAACGTTGCCATATTCATTCCACATGGCAAGTCACTAGGAATGGGAAAACGGTAGCGAACGACACCACCGCCCTGCTCATCGTGGATCTGCGCGGCATGCGATGAGGAAGGCAGCACTGCAGCCCTAACCCACAGGCGCCCGTCGATTGATATCGAGGGGCTCCTCGAAGCGCGCGATGACAACTCGTCCCCTTGCGCCCATCCCGCCGACGGCCACCGCCTGCCAGTGGCGACCTGGCAATTCTGTCAGGTTACAAGCGCGCGCTTTTTTCCGACCATGACTCTGCGATCGCATCGGCTGCGCCAGGTACCGGGACAGCCAGTAGGACTGCTGTGGCAGTGCCTGACGGGGCACGTCGCCCAGCAGCAACCCTGTGAATCCCCTAGCCACTGGAATGCAACCATGTCTGACCAATCTTCTCGCATCGACGTGCACACACCCGGCAAGGTGCCAAGCCAATCCATTACCCACTCCGGGCGTTGCAAGTGCCCTATGTTCTACAAGCCAACACGCAAACGGTCGCCAGGCATACTGGGTTTTACTGATCCCTTGGTGTTCCCGGCAAACGCCCTGGCGGAATTGCCGCCGTCCGGCATTGCAGACAATTTACTGTTGGCAAGCGTCAGCTCCGACCCGCTCAAGCTCACATTTCCAGTGCCGGACTCGATCAAGGACCCGGACGGCGATAGCGTGCAACTGATAGTAGATGGTGCTCCATTGGATCCGGCCGTCACGTTCAAAGGTAAAAAACCTGGGGACACTTTTGAAATCGACCTTCCTGCGTCTGTTCGCACGGAAGGCACCCACACGATCATCTACCGAGTCATATACTCCGGCAGTGGTAACGAGAGTGGCCCAGCACAATCCTTCATTGTCGACCTGACCAAACCTGGCGAACCCTTGCTGGCCGAGTTGATTGTTGATGAGCTAATCAAAAAGAACGGGCTGACCTCGGACAAGCTCAAGGAAGAGGACGGCGAGCAATACCTGGAATGCACCCTTGCCGGCTATGGCGGCCTAGCGCCCGGCGACATCATCGAGGGAGCGATCAGCAGCACGTTACGTTCTCGACGCATAGCCCGGGGGAGCATGCGTCGTCCCAAGGACGGATTGACGCTGCGCTTCCTACGGGCAGATATCGAGGACCTGGGGGATGGCACCCTCGTTTTCACCTACGAAGTCACGGATCGGGCGGGCAATGTTTCGGAGACGTCCCTTCCACTGACGCTGAAGGTACTCCTCAAGGGGGAACTGAAAGGCCTACTCGCCCCGCTGATTGCTGCACACAATGACGGTCTCATCATCGATGCGGAGGCACGCGAGCCTCTGGAACTGGTCGTACCCGCCCATACTGGTACGCCGGCTATCCAGCCGGGTGACAAGATCGAACTGGTGTGGGGTGACGCCGTGCATGAACTGGTGTCTATCCCTGGTGGCGAAGAAGGCAACCCGCAGACTTTGAATCCCTCCTATGCAGCCCTCTACGATACGTGGAAGAAGGCAACGGCAGGTGCCAACCAGGTCGCCAGTATCGACGTGTTCTACCGCATTATTCGAAACGGTATTGTTGCCGGCACCTCGCAGACCACCACAGTGGCGGTTAACTTGTTCCAGGTTGGGGGCGATCCAAATCCAGATCCGGAAGATCCAGTGCATCCGAACCTGCGCCCCCCTTACCTGGAGACCGCAAGCAATAAATACAATGAAATCCCCAGTGATGAATTCGACCAGGACGCCACGATCTACATACCGTTGTACGATCGAAAATTCCCACCCAAGAAGGTCTTGGAGAAGGACGACAAGGTCTTGGTCTTCTATGGTGAGATAAAGTTTCCTGTACGTACTGTCACCGAACAGGAAGCGGACGGTACGGACGATCTGCAATTTACGCTGACTGCCGCCCAGATCGCGCAAGAAGGCTCTGGTACAAAACCGCTCCACTTCTTGGTAACCCGAGCGATCACAGGGGGGAAGGAGAATACTTCGCGGTCCTATGAGCAACCGATCACAGTGCACGGAAACGATGAGCTTCCGGGTGAAGGAAGCCTCGACGATGGCGAATATGACCCTCTCAATGCCTCCGGCAGAATCACAAAGGACGAGATCAATCGAGGGGTCAAGTTCATTACACCGTACTATAAAAAAAAGGTGCCGGGTGACATTATTTCGATCGAGCTGTACCAGGCCGTTGAGGGTGAACACGACGATGGCGAAACGCCAATCGACGGGAGCAGATACTCCTTCTCGAAACCCGTTGGCGAAGACGATAAAGACACGGCAACAGAGTTTGCAATCCCGGCACATCACCTGTTGTTCCCAAATGACTTTTGCCATATGCATGCCACATGGACCGCGAGAAATGGATCTGGCCTTGTGTCAAATACCACGACTCCCCTGGTAATTGTCGACACCCGCGGCGATAACGCTGAGTCTGAAAACAAGTCCTGACTACAGTAGACAATGGCAAGCTCGCACCATCAGCGTACCCCTCCGGGGGTACGCCCTCTTCGTTACAGATTCACTATGCCGCGCAAATACAATGCAGCATGGCCGCAGATGATTACCCGGCCATTGCCCGGTGACTCACAGACCAACTGCCCCTTGCGCGCACCACCCTGCTGGCAATGAAGCCGTGCCTGCCCGAGCCGCTCGGCCCAGTAAGGGACCAACGAGGTATGCGCCGAGCCGGTGACCGGATCTTCATTGACCCCGACCCGAGGCCCGAACCAACGTGTGACGAAATCGAACCCTCCCCCCGGCGCCGTCACCGCGATGCCACGCACGTCGAAGCGAGACAAAGCGACGAAATCGGGCTGCAAGGCCGCAAGCTCCGCCGGGTCATCGATCACCACGATGTAGTCGTCGGTACGATACAAGCCTCGCGCACTGGCCAGGCCCAAGGCCTCCAGCAACCCCGCTGGCATCTCCACTGCCAGCGGCTGCTTGGCCGGAAAGTCCATCGCCAGCAGGCCCTCGGCGCCGCGGCTGACCCGCAGTTCACCGCTGCGGGTGTTGAAGCGCAGCTCTTCGCGCTGCTCGCCCAACTGCTCGTACAGCACCCAGGCCGACGCCAAGGTGGCGTGGCCGCACAAATCAACTTCGACCGTCGGGGTGAACCAGCGCAGGTCGTAGCTTTCACCATTGCGAACGAAATAGGCAGTTTCGGACAGATTGTTTTCTTCGGCGATACGCTGCAGCAGCGCATCGGGTAGCCAGCTGTCCAAAGGGATCACCGCCGCTGGGTTGCCGCCGAACGGCTTGGCGGAAAAAGCATCGACCTGGAAGATCTCGAGTTGCATGCATGCACTCCTTCAAGTGAGAGTTATGGGCTGACTGGGGCTGCTCTGCAGCCCATCGCCGGCGAGCCGGCTCCCACAGGGAATAGAGATGGCCTGTGGGAATTGGCCTGCCGGTGACGGGTATCAGGCTATCCGCGCACCGGTGTAAGCACCGGCTCACCGGCAAAGAACGCCTGCAGGTTGCGCAGCACCAGGCTAACCGTGTCGCGGGCGGCCTCGGGCGACTGGCCGGCGACATGGGGGGTGAGTACGGTATTGCCGAGGGCCTTGAGGGCATCGGGCACGCCGGGTTCGCCATCGAACACATCGAGCGCGGCACCGGCAATCCGCCCCTGGGCCAGGGCGGCGACCAGCGCCTGGGTATCGACCACGCTGGCGCGGGCGATATTCACCAGGTAGCCCTCGGCGCCCAGCGCGTCAAGCACCTGCGCGTCGACCAGGTGCTGGGTGCCGGCCCCGCCCGGGGTGGCGACGACCAGAATATCGACGGCATCGGCCAGGTGCAGCGGGCTGTCGTACCAGGTGTAGGGCACATCGTTGCGCGGGCTACGGCTGTGATAGCTGACGGGCATGTCGAAGCCGAGGCTGGCACGCTTGGCGATTGCCAACCCCACCGCGCCCAGCCCCAGGATGCCCAAGCGTTTACCGCTCACCGACGGGCTGATCACCCGCTGCCATTCGCCACGGCGGGTGCTGGCATCAGCACGAGGAATGTCGCGCAACAGGGCCAGCAGCAGGGCCAGGGCGTGGTCGGCCACGGCGGCGGCATTGGCACCGGCGCCATTGGTCACAGTGATACCGCGGGCGGCGGCGGCGGCCAGGTCGACCTGTTCGTAGCCGGCACCGATCACGCAAATGATCCGCAGGTTGACCAATGTGGCGATTTCGCCGGCTGTCAGGCCAAGCGGACCACGAGTGAGCACGGCATCGATCTCCCCGGCATGACGGGCGATGGCGTCGGCGCGCAGTTGCGGCGACGGTGCGCGGATCAGGCGGTAGCCGGCCCGTTCCAATAACGGCAGGTAGTCATCGACGGTTTCCACCAGCACCAGGACTGTCTTGCTCATGCCACCCTCCGGTTGAATGCGAAGGGGGATTATGCCAGCTGTTGGCGCGGCCGGCCCTATCGCGGGGCAAGCCCGCTCCCACGCAATTGACGATGAGCATTACTGGCGTGGGAGCGGGCTTGCCCCGCGATAAGGCCTCAACGGCAATTATTGCCCAAACGCCCTGCCCAACCCGCCCGGCACACCACTGCTGTCGGTGTCCTGCCACGGCCCGTTGGGGCTCAGCGACCAGCTCCAGCCGTTGTTCCAACGGTAATAGGTGCGCTGGCGGTAGAAGGTGTTGGGCTGCTTCTCCAGCACATAGACCCCAAGCTTCGGGTCCCAGTGGCTGGCGCCCCCCGGCGGCGGCGCGAAGCTGGCGGAGGTGCGTGGCATCGGCTTGGGAATCGCCGCCGGCTTGCTCGGCTGGGTGCCGGGCTGGCCACCCGGCAAGGGCTTGACCACCGGTCCTTTGTGCGGCGGCGTGGTCTCGATCGGCGGCAGCGGCTCACGCTCCCCGGGCTGATGCACCGTACACGCGGAAAGACCCAGGGCCAGGGAAATCAGGGTCAGGCGGACGGTGCTGTTCATGGAGGTGCTCTCTTATGAGTCGGGGCTGTCGATGGTCACATGCTGTGTGCCCCGGGTGCCGGTAGCCAGCGGGGCGCTCTGGCCCTTCCATTCACCGTGGGTGGGCTGCCCGGCGCGCGAGACTCGGGCAACCAGTTGGACTTCGGCAAAGTCCGACAGTTTCATCTGCGGCATCATCGCGTCGGCATCCGACAGCTCCACCTCGATCGGCAGCTGCGCCACCGTCACCCGCTTGGCCGCCAGCGGCATGGGCGGGCCATTGCTGGCGCGGGCGAAGATGAACACGGTGTCGTCGGGGCGCACCTTGTCCTTGAGCGCCGCGGCCAGCTCCACCCGCACCTTCAGGCGCGCCGTCTCGGCCACCTTGCCGCCACCGGCCTTGAGCTTGTCGGCGGCGCGGTCGATGCCGCCCTGCAGCGCGTCGCGGGACGCGTCGCCCTGCGGCAACTGCGCCAGCAGACGCTGCCAGAAGTCGATGGCCTCCTGGTAGCGCTCGCCCTCGAAGGCGGCGATGCCGCGCAGGCCGAGGCTGGTGACCTCTTGCGGGTCGGCCTTGAGCGCCTCATCGGTGAGTGCCTGCAATTGCGCCGACCACTGCTTGTCGGCGGCGAAATACAGTGACTGCGCCCACTGCCCGAGCAGCTCGGGCTGACGCCCGGCCAGGGCCACGGCGCGCTCGAAGGCCTTGGCCGCATCGGCCGGCCGTTGCTCGGCCATATAGGCACGACCGAGGAAGTAAAGGCCTTCGGCCGAGTCGGGCTGGGCCTGCACCGCACGCTCCAGGCGCGTGGTCATCTCCGTCATCGACTGCGGCGCGCTGGCGAACTCCTGGGTCAGCTCGACCTTGTCCGCGGCGCCGAAGTGCAGGTACAGCCCCAGGGCCATGGCCGGCACCAGCACCGCCGCCAGCAGCGGCACGGCCTTGCCCAGGTGGCCCTGACGCGTCACCTCGCCGCGCTCGGTGTCGGCCAGCAGCTCGCGGGCGGCCTCGTCACGACCATTGGCCAGTTGTTGTTCATCAAGAACGCCGGCCGCCTGCTGGGCAACCAGTTCGGCGACGCGTTCTTCATAGAGCGCCACGTTTAGGGCGGTACGATCCTGTTCGGCCTGCTGGCGGCGGTGACCGCGCAGGATCGGCAACAGCAGGAAAGCCAGGGCGGCGAGCAGCAGCAGGCCCGCGCTAAGCCAGAATTCAGTCATGGGTACGTTCTTTATCCAGCAGTTTGGCCAGACGCTCGCGTTCGTCGGCGGACAGTTCGGTATTGCCGGCCACGGCCTGGCCACGGCGACGGCGCACGATCAGCGCCAGCACCACGAAGCCTGCGCCCAGGAGGATCCCCGGGCCGAACCAGAGCAGCCAGGTGCGCCCGCTGAGCGCTGGCTTGTAGCGCACGAAGTCGCCATAACGATCGACCATGAAATCGACGATCTGCTGGTTGTCCTTGCCCTCGCCCAGCATGCGGAAGATCTCGCGGCGCAGGTCGGCGGCGATAGGCGCGTTGGAGTCGGCGATGTCCTGGTTCTGGCACTTGGGGCAGCGCAGTTCCTTGGTCAGTTGCTGATAGCGCTCGCGCTCGGCGTCGTCGCGGAACTGGTAGGTGTCGATGGCCGCCTTGGCCACGCCGGCCAGGCTCAGGCCGAGCACGGCGGCCGTCAGCCAGCGCCTCATGGCCGGACCTCGTCGACCAGGCCCTGGTACAGCGGCGCCAGCTGTTCGCGCCACACCGTGGCATCGACCACGCCGACGTGCTTGTAGCGGATGATGCCCTTGGCGTCGATCAGGAAGGTTTCCGGCGCGCCGTACACGCCCAGGTCCAGGCCCAGCGAGCCTTGCTGGTCGGCGATGTTCAGCTGGTACGGGTTGTGGAACTCGGCCAGCCACTTCAGCGCGGCGGCGTTGTCGTCCTTGTAGTTGACGCCGTGGATCACCACGCCCTGCTCGGCCAGCTGGTTCAGGTACGGGTGCTCGACCTTGCACGACGGGCACCAGGTGCCCCACACATTGACCAGCGCCGGGCGACCGACCAGGTCGGCCTGGGTGAGGCTGCGATCGCCCTGCACACTCGCCAGCGCGAACGTCGGGAACGGCTTGCCGATCATCGCCGAAGGCAGTTCGTCGGGTTTGAGGAACAGCCCCTTGTAGAGAAAGACCGCCACCAGCAGGAACACCGCCAGCGGTACCACCATGATCCAACGCTTCATGCAGTTGCTCCAGACACGCCCAGGGCCTCACGCACCCGGGTCTTGACCTTGACGCGGTAGCGTCGGTCGAAGGCCGCCAGCAAGCCGCCCAGGCCGGTCAGCAGACCGCCCAGCCAGATCCAGCGGACATAGGGTTTGATATGCACCCGCACCGCCCAGGCGCCGTTTTCCAGCGGCTCGCCCAGGGCGACATACAGGTCGCGGGTGAAACCGGCGTCGATGCCGGCCTCGGTCATCATCGACTGCTGCACGGTGTACAGGCGTTTTTCCGGGTGCAGCACAGACACTTCGCGGCCATCGCGCGAAACCCGCACGGTGCCCTTGTCGGAAATGAAGTTCGGACCTTCGAAGTGCTTGGCGCCCTCGAACAGGAAGTGATAGCCACCCAGTTCGACGGTCTCGCCCGGCGCCATGCGCAGGTCGCGCTCGGCGCTGTTGTTGCTCGACAGCACCACGCCCAGGGCGCACACCACCAGGCCCAGGTGCGCCAGGTGCATGCCCCAGTAGCTGCGGCTCAGACCCGCCAACCCCTTGACCAGGCCTTTGTGACGTGTCTTGTCGAGGATGTCGCGCACGCCGCTCAGGACCACCCAGGCGGCCAGGGCGAACACGCTCAGGGCCGGCCAGTCGAAGTCGTCGACGATCAGCCCGGCGACCGGCGCCAGCACTGCACTGCCGACCAGCACCGGGGTCAGCATGCCGGCCAGCCATTTGCCGGGAGTGTCCTTCCAGCGCACCACCACGCCCACGCCGAGCACCACCATCAGCAGCGCCATCAACGGCAGGAACAGGGCGTCGAAGTAAGGCGGGCCGACCGACAGCTTGGCCCCGGTCAGGGCGTCGAGCACCAGCGGGTAGAGGGTGCCCAGCAGGATCATCGAGGCCGCCACCACCAGCACCAGGTTGTTGGCCAGCAGCAGGGTTTCACGGGACCACAGGGCAAAGCCCACCTGGCTCTTGACCACCGGCGCGCGCAGGGCGAACAGGGTCAGCGAGCCACCGACCACGAACAGCAGGAAGATCAGGATGAAGATACCGCGCGACGGGTCGGCGGCGAACGCGTGCACCGAGGTCAACACGCCGGAGCGCACCAGGAAGGTACCCAGCAGGCTCAGGGAGAACGCGGCGATGGCCAGCAGCACGGTCCAGCTCTTGAACACTCCGCGCTTTTCGGTGACCGCCAGCGAGTGGATCAGTGCCGTGCCCACCAGCCAAGGCATGAACGAGGCGTTCTCGACCGGGTCCCAGAACCACCAGCCACCCCAGCCCAGCTCGTAATAAGCCCACCACGAGCCAAGGGTGATGCCCACGCCGAGGAAGGCCCAGGCGACGATGGTCCAGGGCCGCGACCAGCGCGCCCAGGCGGCATCGAGGCGCCCGCCGAGCAAGGCGGCGATGGCGAAGGCGAAGGCCACCGAGAAGCCCACATAGCCCATGTACAGCATCGGCGGGTGGACGATCAGGCCGAAGTCCTGCAACAGCGGGTTGAGGTCGCGACCATCGCCCGGCACCTGCGGCAGCAGGCGCGAGAACGGGTTGGAGGTGATGATCAGGAAGCTCAGGAAGCCCACGCTGATCATGCCCATCACCGCCAGCACTCGGGCCAGCATCACTTGCGGCAACTGACGCGAGAAGATCGACACGGCGAAGGTCCAGCCGCCGAGGATCAACGCCCACAGCAGCAGCGAGCCTTCGTGGGCGCCCCACACGGCGCTGAACTTGTAGTACCAGGGCAAGGCGCTGTTGGAGTTGCTGGCGACGTAGGCGACCGAGAAGTTGTCGGTCATGAAGGCGTGGGTCAGGCAGGCGAAGGCGAACGCCAGGAAGGCAAACTGCCCCCAGGCCGCCGGCCGCGCCAGGCCCATCCACAGGCTGTCGCCGCGCCAGGCGCCGAGCAGCGGTACAGTGGCCTGCACGGCGGCGAAGCAGATCGCCAGGATCATCGCCAGCTGGCCGAGTTCGGGGATCACCAGGGCCGCATTCATGGTTTGGCTCCCGCGTCGCTGGCGGCCTGGCCGCTTTCCTTCAGGGCCTTGGTGACTTCCGGCGGCATGTATTTCTCGTCGTGCTTGGCCAGCACCTCGTCGGCCACCACCACGCCGTCGGCGTTGAGCTTGCCAAGGGCGACGATGCCCTGCCCTTCGCGGAACAGGTCGGGGAGGATGCCGCGGTAGGTGATCGGCACTGATTTTGTGTAGTCGGTAACCACGAAACGCACATCGAGCGAATCGGCCGAGCGCTGCACCGAACCTTTCTCGACCATGCCGCCGGCGCGGATGCGGGTATCCAGCGGCGCCTCGCCGTTGGCGATCTGCGTCGGGGTGTAGAACAGGTTGATGTTCTGCTGCAGCGCGCTCAGGGCGAAGCCCACGGCGACGCCGACACCGGCCAGCAGGCCGAGGATGATGAACAGGCGTTTCTTGCGCTGCGGATTCACGGTTTGCTCTCCCGGCGCAGACGACGCGCCTCTTCTTGCAGGTAGCGGCGACGGGCCAGCAGGGGCGCGGCGACATTCAGCGCCAGCACCGCCAGGCAGATGCCGTAGGCCGACCAGACGTACAGGCCATGGTGGCCCATGGCGAGAAAATCACTGAAGGACGCAAAGCTCATCGTACCGCCTCCCGTCCGAGTTGCCCCAGCACCTCATCCTTGACCCAACTGGCGCGGGCTTCGCGTTTGAGCACTTCGAGGCGCATGCGCAGCAGCAGCACGGCGCCGAAGAAGCAGTAGAAACCCAGCGCGGTGAGCAGCAGCGGCAGCCACATTTCCACCGGCATGGCCGGCTTTTCGGTCAGCGTGAAGGTGGCGCCCTGGTGCAGGGTGTTCCACCACTCCACCGAGTACTTGATGATCGGGATGTTGACCACGCCGACGATCGCCAGCACCGCACAGGCCTTGGCCGCGCTGTCGCGATTGCTGATGGCCTGGCCCAGGGCGATGATGCCGAAGTACAGGAACAGCAGGATGAGCATGGACGTCAGGCGCGCATCCCAGACCCACCAGCTACCCCAGGTGGGCTTGCCCCAGATCGCCCCGGTAACCAAGGCTACCGCGGTCATCCAGGCGCCGATGGGCGCCGCGCACTGCAGCGCGACGTCGGCCAGTTTCATCTTCCACACCAGCCCCACCACCCCCGCCACCGCGAGCATCACGTAGCACGACTGGGCGAGCATGGCCGTCGGCACGTGGATATAGATGATGCGGAAACTGTTGCCCTGCTGGTAGTCCTGGGGGGCGAAGGCCAGGCCCCAGGTGATGCCGACCAGCAGCAGCACGACAGAGGAAACGGTCAGCCACGGCAGCATGCGGCCGCTGATGGCATAGAACCATTTGGGGGAACCCAGCTTGTGGAACCACGTCCAACTCATTTTCATCAGGGTACATCCAGGGTATTGGCCGGGCTGCGGTGCCCGAGACTCGTTATTCGCCGACGCTGATCTTCAGGCCGGCCGCGATCGCAAAGGGTGCCAGTGTCACCGCCAGGGCCGTCAGGCTGGCGAGCCAGAGCAGATGGCCGGTGGCCGGCATATTCTGCAACGCCGCCTGCAACGCACCACTGCCCAGGATCAATACAGGGATATACAACGGCAGAATCAGCAACGCCAGCAGCAGGCCGCCGCGCTTCAGACCGACCGTCAGCGCCGCGCCCACCGCGCCCAGCAGGCTCAGCACCGGCGTGCCCAGCAGCAGTGAGGCGAGCAGCACCGGCAGGCAGGCGCTCGGCAGGCCCAGCATCAGCGCCAGCAGTGGCGCCAACAATACCAGCGCCAGCCCGGAAAAGATCCAGTGCGCCAGCACCTTGGCCAATACCAGCAGCGCCAGCGGGTGCGGCGAAAGCACCCACTGTTCGAGCGAACCGTCCTCGAAATCGCTGCGGAACAGCCCGTCCAGCGACAGCAACACCGCCAGCAGGGCCGCGACCCAGACCAGTCCCGGCGACAAGGTTTGCAACAATTGTGTCTCAGGACCGACCGCCAGCGGAAACAGGGCGACGACAATGGCGAAGAACACCAGCGGATTGGCCAGCTCCGCCGGGCGGCGGAACAACAGGCGCGCCTCGCGGCGCAACAGCAGAAGGAATACGCTCATGCCGCCCATTGCCCCAGGTTCAGCTCACGGTAGCCGGATGGCTTGCGCTCGAGCGTATGGTGGGTGGTCAGCACCACGGTGCCGCCCCGCTCGCAGTGGGCCGCGAGGTGAGCTTCCAGCTGGGCCACGCCCTGCTTGTCGAGGGCGGTGAAGGGTTCGTCGAGGATCCACAGCGGCGGGCTGTCCAGGTACAGCCGTGCCAGGGCGACCCGGCGCTGCTGGCCGGCGGACAGGGTGTGACAGGGCACGTCCTCGAAACCGCGCAAGCCGACAGCCTCCAGTGCCTGCCAGATCGCCTCGCGGCCGGCCGGCCGGTGCAGGGCGCAGAGCCAGGCGAGGTTCTCTTCGGCGGTAAGCAGGTCCTTGATCCCGGCGGCATGGCCGATCCACAGCAGGATGCTGGCCAGGGCATGGCGTTGTTCGGCCAATGGCTGGCCGCCGAGCAGGATCTGCCCGGCGGTGGGTTGCATGAGCCCGGCCAGCAGGCGCAGCAGGCTGGTCTTGCCGCTGCCGTTGGGGCCGCTGATCTGCAGCATGTCGCCAGCGCCCAGCTCGAAATCGAGCTGCTCAAACAGCAAGCGCCAGTCGCGCTCGCAGGCCAGGCCTGCGGCTTGGAGGTGAAGGGTCACGGTTTCGCCTTATCTATGTAGGGCTTCGGGGCGGTGTCGCCTGCTTCGCGGGTGAACCCGCTCCCACAGGGTCTTGCGCGGCATCTGAAAGCTGCGCCGTACCTTGTGGGAGCGGGTTCACCCGCGAAGCAGGCAACGCCGCTCCAAAGCCCCTATGTCTCAAGTCGCCCGCCGCGCTGCCGTTATACTGGCAACAATGGGCGGTCGGCATTATTACACGCGTCACCGCGCTGCCAAGAGGCCGAGTTCGACAGGTTGTATACAATCATGACTGAAATCAATAGTCTCGGCGCACAAACCGTGCCAGGCCCCCAGGCGGCCAAGGCGGCCATGACCGGCGAGCTGCTGCGCCTGCTGCAAGCGCAACCCGGCCTGCTGGCCCCGGGCGAGACGGCACGTGCCGAAGTCATGTCGATGCGCCAGGTCGGCGTGGATTTCCAGCTGCTGCTACGCCTGACCCAGGGCAACGGCAACCAGACCCAGTTGCAGGCCAATGCCAGCCAACCCCTGCCCCAGGGCAGCCAGATCACGGTCACGCAGACTGAAAGCAACCGCCTGGCGGTCATGGTGCAGCAGGTCAACGCCAACAACATCACTACCCTCACCCGCCTGGACACCAGCCAGGTTCCAGTCGGCACACTGCTGCAAGGCAAGGTCCTGACCAGCCAGCCCCTGGTTCAGAACGCCGGCGAGATCGCCAGTTTCCGCTCGCTGGTAAGCCTGCTCAACAGCAGCCAGGCCGGCGCCACCCTGGCCATCGACAGCCCGCGGCCACTGCCGATCGGCAGCCTGCTCAGCGCGCTGGTACAAGGTGACCAGTCGCTGCGCTTCGTTCCCTTGAGCGGCCGCCAGGATCAACTGGCCATTGCCCAGCAGCTGGTGACCCAGCAAGGCCGACAGGCCTCGCTGCCTGGCTTGCTCAATGCCCTGCAGCAGGTCGCCACCTCCGGCGACGCTGGCACGCAACTGCGCGCCAGCGCCGAACGCCTGCTGGCCAGCCTGCCCGATGCCCGCCAACTGGGTGATGCGAAAAATCTGGCCCAGGCCCTGAACAACAGTGGCGCCTTCCTTGAAGCCAAGCTATTGGGTGGCCTGGCCAGCGGCGTGGCGCCCGACCTGAAGACGCAACTGGTCAGGCTGATCGCACAGTTGCCCAATCCCCCCACGGGACAGATGCTCACGCCCGCACAGACCAGTACGTTGGCCCATGCCCTGCCCGGTTTCGCCCGCAGCGCCCTGGGCATGCTCGGCCAGGTCAGCCCGCGCCCGCAACCTGGAGCCTTCCCCCTGCCCTCGCGGCTGTTGCAGAGCCTGGAAAACGAAGGCGACCTGCAGCAATTGCTGCGCCTGGCCGCCGCCGCCATCTCGCGCCTGCAGAGCCATGCGCTGTCCAGCCTGCAGCAATCCGGACCACTGGAGAACGGCAACCAACAGACCACCTGGCAGACCGAGATCCCCATCCGCCATGGCCAGGAGTTCATTCCCCTGCAGGTCAAGCTGCAGCGCGAGGAAACGCCGGAGCAGCAAGCCGATCGCGAACGTGAAGGGCGTGATCCGCTGGAGGCCATATGGCGGATCGAACTGGCCTTCGACCTGTCACCACTCGGTCCGCTGCAGGTCCAGGCGCAACTGCTGCAAGGACGTCTGTCGGGACAGCTGTGGGCAGAGCAGGAACAGACCGCCCGCCTGATCGACAGTCAGCTCGGCACGCTGCGCGAGCGCCTGCTGGCCCGCGGCCTGGATGTCGGCGACCTGGAGTGCCACCCCGGCACGCCACCGCAAGGCCCCCGCACACGCCTCGAACAACGCTGGGTGGATGAGACCGCATGAAGCACAAGCAGCCACGCCAGGCCATTGCCCTGAGCTACGACGGCCAGCAGGCCCCGACCCTGAGCGCCAAGGGCGACGACGAACTGGCCGAGGCCATCCTCGCCCTGGCCCGTGAACATGAAGTGCCGATCTACGAGAACGCCGAGCTGGTACGCCTGCTGGCCAGGCTGGAACTGGGCGAGCAGATCCCCGAGGCGCTGTACCTGACCATCGCCGAGATCATCGCCTTCGCCTGGCAATTGCGCGGCAAAGTGCCGGTGGGCTTCGACGACCAGCCTGCGCCGCCACGGGATATCACGCCCGAGCAGCTGTTCCTGCCGGCAGGCGTGGATACACGCTGACCCTGCGTGTGGCACCACTCCCAAAGGGGCAATGCCATGCTTGCGCGATAATTCATTACCGCTCCCCGACATAAGGGTTGAGTCACCGTTGTGCCTGGTTTCTCCACACAGGTCGACTCAATCATGCCTCCAACCTTCATCACCAACCTGGGCGTACAGCTCGTTCGCGATCACCTGCAGACCATCCCCCGCCCCGACAAGCACGCCGCACAAGCCATCCGTGACTGGGCCAAACGCCAGGGATCGGACCTGGATCCGGATCAGACCGACGTCGTCACCCTGCACTACCGAGGCCACCAGGCCGTCATCGTCCAGCGCCTGTCACTGACCGAAGCGGTGCTCTCGAACTGGCAAGGCGAGACCGACAAGAACCTGATCGGCCAACTGCTCCCGGGTCATTGGTCCGGTACCCTGCCATCCGGCCCGTTGCAGATCGTCGATCGATTGCCTGCTCGCGAGCCATGGGCGAACGGTGCCGATCATTCAGTATTCAATGGTCTGTTCCGCCGGACCGGTAACGGCCAATACGACAGCACAACGCATCTTGCCGTGGATGTCGAAGCCCTGCAGCGCTTCATCTGGAACCTGGATTTTCACGCCCGCTTCACCGCCATGCTGGACAACTACTGGCAGCGCGCCCTGCATGGCCACCAGCTGTCCATGCGGATCAGCTTCATCACCGCCTGCAACAAGCAGGTAAGCGAAGGCTCATTGAGCGATGGAGCACGCCAGCTGGCCTGGCAGGCTGTCGGCTTGGCCCCTCGGGCGGTTGGCCTGCGAATCAGGCCACTGAACGTCTACGGCTACAGTGCCACCGATCTGCTGTGCATCACCGACAAATCCCAACCGCTCACCCTGCTCTACCTGCCAGGCAACGCCTCCCCCCTTCACGAGTTCGCCAACATGGCGGCGCTTCAGGACTGGTTCGCCAGACAGTGCCAGAACCCCGATAAACGTCAGCGCCTGCGCCAGCATTTCAACTTGGCCGACACGCCAGATGGACTGGACTTCAGCGGCCTGGACACCGCCCTCGAAGGCCTGGGCGCCTACCCGGGCATCCACTATCGCTCGCCAAACCGACCGGGATTCACCACCGACGGCCGCTGGTCACCCAGGGACTACGTCAACTACCGTCCGGACAAATACAGCCCGAAGCTCGATGGCGATCTGTTCGAAGCCCTGAGCCTGCGTCAGCGCAAGCGCAGCTATGCCAACGCTGACTTCATCGTTACCAGCAATCAGGAGGTGAACAAGGCGCGCTGGCGCGGCTATGTCGTCAATACCATCAATCTGCTGGCCCCCTTGGCCGTGGTACTGCCAGAACTGGCGCCGCTGCTTGCTCTGGGTGGCATTGCCCAGTTCGCGGCTGGGATCGATCAGGCAATCAACGGCAAGTCACTTGAAGACAAGGCCGATGGCGTGACGAACATCGAGTTCGGGCTAATGAACGCTGCACCACTTGCCTTGCGCCCATTGGCGCGAGCGCGAGTGCTGTACCCCGCCAAAGACAGGTGTTTTATCTTCCCCAGTCGAGTGAACGACCAACTGGGCTACCCATTGAGCCCGATGACGCCCCCGGCACTGCCCGAACGCCAGCTGGCCGGTCTGTTCGGCTCGACAGTCCCCCCCTTGCCCGGCGGCGACACCGCCATTGCCCAATGGCTGGCGCACGTGCCGGTCTCTGCGGACTCGCAAGCGCAGCTTCAATCCCTGTTGAATGGCTACAACACACTGGTCCTCTACGACAGTGAACATGATGCTTTCATCCTTGAGTCCGAGGCCAACGAGATAAGGCCAAGCTACTACCAGGTATCGCCAGAAGGCCATGGGCTTGTCGAGATGCCCCTGAACGCACGCACAGTCACCGACCCGATGCGCATAAGCAGCCTGCGAGCCATGGGCGTGGATGTGCAACTGCCTTTGGAAATCCCGTCCTTCGAGGCACACCTGCGCCAGCCGATCCCACGGAAGATCTCGAGCATCTGGGTAGGCGACAAGGTGATCGCACCCAAACTGTTGACCACGCTGGTCCGCAATCAGCAACGCCTGACGAACAGTCACTATGCCTACCGACTGTTCCTGTCCAACGCCAATGCCCAGGCCTTCGGCGCGAACCTGAGGCTACTGGCCGCACACGCACCGCATCTCGATGTGCTGACCCTGGAGGAGCAGCCGTTCTTCGCAAGGTTGCGCGAAACCAAATACTTCGAGCAGTATCAAGATGCCGTTGGCGGCGCAGGTGCAAATTTCTCTTCGGCATCCGACATCCTGCGTTATCCCCTGCTCGCCGAGGAAGGCGGATTGTACCTGGACGTCGACGATACCTTGCTTGCCGACCCGGTTTATCCGGACAATCCCAACCGCGCCGCGATCGACTCGGTGACCCTGGCCACCACACCGGACAGCCTCATTTTAGGTGGCCCGATGAACAACGACGCCCTGGGGATGCACTGCCAGTACAACACCAACATGATCGCCAGCCATGCTGGCAACCCGACGCTGCAGGCGATCTCGGACACCATGCACGAACGCTACCTGGCCAACCGTGACTTCTACGGCAACAGGCCAGTAGTGAAGGGCCCCGAATTCGATGCCTATGCCTTGCGCCTGAGCCACATGACCGGGCCCGGCCTGCTGAATGATGTCATCGACCAGCGCCTGCCAAGGCTGCGGGCACTACGGCGGATCATCAACCTGCACGCCTTGCCGCAACACAATCCGATGTACCTGGTGACCCCGATCGAACAGGCCTTGCGGGAAGCCGCGACCGGCGACATTCCGCTCAACCAGGTAGCCGAAGTCGGAAACTACCACTCGTGGGCCAAGCCCTGATGTAACAAGGGCGGCCTGACGGCCGCCCTTGTCATCAGGTGGTAAACATATACGCAAGCTTGGGGCCTCGCCGTCGCTACCGTGGAGCCTCATTTATCCACACGGATCGATTCCAATGGCTTCCACTTTCGTAAATAACGCGGGCAAACAGTTCATCCGCCGCCACCTGCAGAATATTCCCAGGCCTAGCCTATTTGCCGCCAAGGCAATCCGTGAATGGGCTGGGCAAGAGCAACATCAACTCGACCCCGACCAGACCGACGTCGTCACCCTGCACTACCGTGGCAATCAGGTCATGATTGCCCAGCGCCTTTCACTCACCCAGGCGGTGCTCTCGAACTGGCAAGGTGAAAACAACAAGGACCTGGTTGGCCAGCTATTCCCGGGTAACTGGGCAGGTACCTTGCCAGACGGCCCGCTGACCATTGTCGAACATCTGCCAGCGCTCGGACCGCTCGACAACAGCGCACGTTTCTCGGTCTTCGACGGTGTCTTCCGCAGGTCCACCCCGGCCCGCTACGACAGCACCACGCACCTGCCAGTGGATGTCGAGGCCATGCAGCGGTTCATCTGGGATCTGGACGTTCACACCCGCTTCGTCTCGATGCTGGACGAGTATTGGCAAAAGACCAGCAAAACCCATCCACAGTCTCTGCAAATAAGCTTTATCGCAGCCTGCAACAAACAGGTCCAGGAAGGTTCCTTGAGTGACGCTGGCCGTCAGTTGGCCTGGCAAGCGGCGGGACTCATGCCGAGAGCTTCCGGCCTGGAAATCAGGCCTCTGAATGTCTATGGCTACGCCGCCACCGACATCATCCAGATTGCTGACCCAGCACATCAGCCAGTACTGCTGTACCTGCCGGGAAATTCATCACCCTTCCATGAGTTCGACGGCATGAATGCCCTGAAGGACTGGTTCGCTGAACAGTGCCGCACCAGCGAAAAACGCCAGCGCCTGCGTCAGTATTTCAAAGCGGCAGACACCCCCGACGGCCTGGACTTCAGCGGCCTGGATACCGCGCTGGATGGCCTTGGCACCTTCCCGCGCTTCCACACGCGATCGCCCAACCGGCCAGGCTTCACCGTCGATGGTCCATGGCCTCCCAGGGACTACGTCAACTACAAGCCCCACAAGTACAGCCCATTGATAGAAGGCGACTTGTTCGAAGCCCTCACGCTGCGCCAGCGCAAACGCAGCTATGCCGACGCCGACTTTCTCATCACCAGCAGGACGCAAGTGACCAAGGCCCGCTGGCGTGACTACCTGGTGACCTCGATCAATCTGCTGGCGCCCCTGGCGCTGGTAGTGCCCGAACTCATACCACTGCTGGCCGTCGGTGGCATCGCGCAATTTGGCCTGGGGATCGACCAGGCAATCAACGGCAAGACGCTGGAGGACAAGGCCGACGGCGTAAGTAACATCGAGTTCGGCCTGCTCAATGCCGTCCCGCTGGTCTTGCGAGAAGCGACTCGCGTGAAAATCCTGTTCCCTGGCAAAAGCCCACGATTCGTCATGCCAACGCGAGTGAACGATCAGTTGGGTTACCCTCTTAGCCCCATGGATCCGCCCAGGCTACCCGAAGAGGGGGCCGCGCAATTCTTCGCCCCACCTCCAGAGCCAATAGCACTTCCACAAGATAGCCATCTAGGCAACTGGATCACCCGATTCATTGATGGCAATGGCGTAAAGCATATGGAGGCAACCCTGGAAGAAGCGAGGTTCGAAGTACGCTACGACAGTGAACACGATGCATTCGTCCGCAGGCCGAATAGCAAGAATGAATCGCCAACCTATTATCAGGTTTCCGAGCAGAGCAACGGCCTAGAAGTCATCGATGTCACAAACCGCCCAGTCACTGACGCCATGCGCATGAGGACAATGCGCGCACTGGGCGTCGACCTGCAACTGCCCATCAAAATCCCAACGCCCACCAGCGAAATGTTCGAACTTCCCAAGCAGATCCTGAATATCTGGGTCGGTGACAAAATCATCCCCGACAATCTGCTGAAGACCGTGGAAGCCAACGCCAGGGGGTTGCTGCATTCCAGAACCTCCTACCGGATATACCTGTCCACTGCCGATTCGAATGTATACAGCATCAACCATGCCGCGCTGCTCAAGCATGCTGAGAATCTGCAGATACTGCCGCTGGAAGAGCAAGCCTTCTACGATGACTTCCAGGACAGTCCTTACTTTGGGCAATACGAGAAGGCCATCAAAGGTGGAAATTATGCTTCGGCCTGCGACGTGCTTCGCTACCAACTACTCAACAGCGAAGGCGGCGTTTATATAGACATCGACGACACCCTGCGCACCCTTGGCGATCATCCTGACACCGATGCAATGATCGCTTCGACGCCCTTGAAAGCGACGCAAAATGGTCTTGTGCTGGGCGCCCCGATGGACAATGCACGCCTGGGCATGCATTGCGCCTACTCGAACAGCTTGATTGGCAGTCATGCAGGGAACGATACGCTGGACGCTATCTCCGATGAGATACTCAAACGCTTCGAGGACAACCCGAACTTTTATGACAGCAGACCGTTGTATGGCGCCCCCGATCATGAGACCTACGCCAAGAAACTGAACGAGATGACCGGTCCTGGCGTCCTCAACGATGTGATTGACGATGAGGACTACGAGGATCTGTCCAGGCTGCGTATCTTGCGACAAATCACCAAGCTGGAGTCAGTCCCTCAGAAAGACTTCACCTTCCTCACAAGTCCAGCCCACGCCGGCATTTCCGAGGCGCAGCGTGGCGACCAGGCGCTGAGAGACCTTGTGACGGTAGGCAACAACAATTCGTGGGCGAAACCCTGATACAAGCCGGGCGACTTGCGTCGCCCGGATCATCACTCGCCGCGGTGCAGCTTGCTCATCAACTGCGCCTCGGCCTGGGTCAACCCGCAGGTCTGGGTCAGCTCCTCGACGCTCGCGCCCATCCCCACCAGCTTGGCGGCCTGGGCGAAGGTGACGCTGTTGGGGTCGCGCTGCTCCAGTTGCTGGAGCTTCTCGGGCAACGGCGCGACCACCGCGCGCAGTTCATGGATCGCCTCGCCCATGCGCACGGTGCCGTTCTGGTAGTCGTCCAGGCGCTTGGCCAGGTCCTTGATGCGCTGGTCACGCAGCGCATCGCCCTGGGCCTGCTGGGCGGCCAGCTCGCGCTGGCGTTTGCTGTAGTTGAGGAAGAACCACAGGCTCAGCGCCCAGAGCAGCGCCAGGAAGATGACAGCAACCTCGAAGATCAACTCAGATGTTCTCCAGCTCGGACCACTCTTCCTCGGTCATCATCTTGTCCAGCTCGACCAGGATCAACAGTTCGCCGTTCTTGTTGCAGACGCCCTGGATGAACTTGGCCGACTCTTCGTTGCCGACGTTCGGTGCGGTCTCGATCTCCGACTGACGCAGGTAGACCACTTCGGCGACGCTATCGACCAGGATACCGACCACCTGCTTGTCCGCCTCGATGATGACGATGCGGGTGTTGTCGGTGACTTCGGTCGGCATCAGGCCGAAGCGCTGGCGGGTGTCGATCACCGTCACCACGTTGCCGCGCAGGTTGATGATGCCCAGCACGTAGCTGGGTGCGCCCGGAACCGGAGCGATCTCGGTGTAGCGCAGGACTTCCTGCACCTGCATGACGTTGATGCCGTAGGACTCGTTGTCCAGACGGAAGGTTACCCACTGCAGGATCGGATCTTCGGAACCTTGTGCAGACGACTTTTTCATTCCCCTAGCCCTCAAAATCCGCCATCGGCGGTGTGCTCTGTGTTGCCGCGGCAGTAGCGGCGTTGATTCAGTTGTGTTTGGTGTTCATCTGCTTGACCGCGCCACTGGCGATCAGCTCGGCCAGTTCGGCGACATCGAGCAACGCGCACATGTGTTCGATCACCGTGCCGGCCAGCCACGGGCGTTGGCCGCGCTGGCTGCGCCACTTGATCTCGTTCGGGTCCAGGCGCAGCGAGCGGCTGACCTGGTGCACGGCCAACCCCCACTCGTAGCCCTGGACCGAAATCACGTACTGCAGGCCCTGGCGGAAGTCGTCGCGGTAGCGATCCGGCATCACCCAACGGGCCGTGTCGAGCACCTTGAGGTTGCCCGCCTGGCAGCTGAGGATGCCGAGGAACCAGTCCGGCTGGCCGAACAATGGTGTCAGCTCCTGCCCGGCCAGTGTATAGATCGAGCCCAGGCACACCAGCGGTACCGCCAGGGTCAGCCCGGCGACATCGAACAGCAGGCATTCGAACGGTTCGGCGGCCCAATCCGGACGGCCATCGACGCTGGCCGGCGGTGTAGGCGCGGCGGGTGCCACCGTCACATTGAGCTCCACCAGCGGCGCCACGGGCTCGATGGCCTGGGTTTCACTCAGGACCGGGATGCTGGCTTCAGCCACCACCTCGGTCTCGACCACGGCGACCACCGGTTCCACCACCGGCGCGGCAGGCGGCAGCACGGTCGGCAGGACCTTCGCCTGCGGCTCGGCAAAGGGCCGCGCCGCAGGCAGGGCCGGGGCCACCTGACGCTGGGCGTCTCGCGCCTGTTCCTCGCGGACCGCGGCTTCGAAGTCATCGCTGGGGGCCTGCTCGACAGGCTCCTCGACAGGTGCCTCCAGCTCCGCCGGCAGCTCGAACGACTCGGTGGCCTCCTGCAACAGCCCATCGAGATAGGACTGCAAGGCCATCTGTGGCTTGGTGGTGATGTGCCGTGCCTGGTTCATCACGCCACCTGCAATGCGGAACGGTAGGTGAGCATATGCTTGAGCAGCGCCCGGTAGGCCACCACGCCACGGCTCTTGCCGTCGAACTGCGAAGGCGTGACGCCATTGCGGCTGGCGTCACGCAGGCGCGTGTCCACCGGAATGTAGCCCTGCCAGACCTGGTCGCCATAGGTGTCACGCAGCACCTTCAAGGTGCCCAGCGATGCCTGGGTGCGGCGGTCGAACAGGGTCGGCACGATCTGGTAGGGCAGCGCCTGCTTGCGCGAACGGTTGATCATGCCCAGGGTGCTGACCATGCGCTCCAGGCCCTTGACCGCGAGGAACTCGGTCTGCACCGGGATCACCAGCTGCTGGCTGGCGGCCAGGGCGTTGACCATCAGCACGCCCAGCAAGGGCGGGCTGTCGATCAGGGCGAAGTCGAAATCCTGCCACAGCTGCGCCAGACTCTTGGCGATCACCAGGCCCAGGCCACTCTGCCCCGGCGACTGGCGCTCCAGCACCGCCAGCGCAGTGCTTGACGGCAGCAGCGAAATACGCTCGTCGCTGGTCGGCAGCAGCAATTGGCCCGGCAGGCCCTCGGGCACCGTGCCCTTGTGCAGGAACAGGTCGTAGCAACTGTGCTCGAGCGCATCGGGGTTGTGCCCGAAGTAGCTGGTCATCGAACCGTGCGGGTCGAGGTCGACCACGACCACGCGCTTGCCCGCCTCGGCCAGCAGGCCGGCCAGGGCGATGGTGGTGGTGGTCTTGCCGACGCCACCTTTTTGATTGGCTACTGCCCAGACTCTCATCGTGCGTTGCTTCCTCCCGGTATGGCCGCCTGCCCTGCCGGGAACGGTGTGAAATTCAGTGACGGGGATTTGACGAAATCAGCCCCCGGTCGACGGTGCTGGCGAGGCTGGTGCACTTTGTGTGCCAGCCCGGCGCATCGCCGCATCCGGGGTGGCATTGGCGCTGCCGCTGCCGGTCAGGCTGCGGCGTACCTCCAGGTTGCGCGAGATCACCAGCACCACCCGGCGGTTGCGCGCACGGCCTTCGGCGGTGTCGTTGCCAGCCACCGGCTGGTACTCGCCATACCCCACCGAGGCCATGCGCCCCGGGCTGACCCCTTCCATGGCCAGCAGCCGGACAATGCTCGCCGCCCGCGCCGACGACAGCTCCCAGTTGGTCGGGTACTGGGCGGTGCGGATCGGCAGGTTGTCGGTGAAGCCCTCGACGTGCACCGGGTTGGCGAACGGCCTGAGGATCTTCGCCACCTTCTCGATGATCTCGAAGGCGACATCGCTGGGCATGGCGTCGGCGCTGGCGAACAGCAGCGAGGAGTTGAGCTCGATCTCCACCCACAGTTCGTTGCCGCGCACGGTCATCTGGTTGGACTTGATCAGGTCGCCAAAGGCGTCGCGGACATCGTCGGTGATGGTCTTGAGCGGGTCGGCGCTGGTCTGGGCCAGGCCCGCATCGGTCTGCTCGCTGTCCTTGATCAGCGGCTCGGCGGGCTTGACGCTCAACGGCCGCTCGTCACCGATGGGGATCGGCTTCATGCTGCGCTCGGGGTCGTTGAATACCCCGATCAGTGCCTGGGAAATCTGCTTGTACTTGCCCTCGTTGATCGACGAGATCGAGTACATGACCACGAAGAAGGCGAACAGCAGGGTGATGAAGTCGGCATACGAGACCAGCCAGCGTTCGTGGTTCTCGTGCTCTTCGATCTTGCGACGACGGGCCATGGCTTACTCCATGAAGCCTTGCAGCTTCAGCTCGATCGAGCGTGGGTTCTCGCCTTCGGCGATCGACAGCAGGCCTTCGAGCAGCATCTCGCGGTAACGCGACTGCCGCAGGGTGATGGCCTTGAGCTTGTTGGCGACCGGCAGCAGGATCAGGTTGGCGCTGGCCACGCCGTAGATGGTGGCGACGAAGGCCACGGCAATGCCGTTGCCCAGCTGCGACGGGTCGGCCAGGTTGCCCATCACGTGGATCAGGCCCATCACCGCACCGATGATGCCGATGGTCGGCGCGTAGCCGCCCATGCTCTCGAACACCTTGGCGGCCTGTATGTCGCGGGCCTCCTGGGTCAGGAAGTCGACTTCAAGGATGCTGCGGATAGCCTCGGGCTCGGCGCCGTCGACCAACAGCTGCAGGCCTTTGCGTGCATAGGGATCGGGCTCGGCGTCGGCCACGCCCTCCAGCCCCAGCAGGCCTTCCTTGCGTGCGGTCAGGCTCCAGTTCACCACCCGGTCGATACCACCGGGCAGGTCCACCCGCGGCGGGAAGAAGATCCAGCGCACGATCTGCAGCGCGCGCTTGAACGACGACAGCGGCGACTGCAGCAACGCAGCTGCCAGGGTACCGCCCAGCACGATCAATGCCGCCGGGCCGTTGATCAGCGCACCGACGTGGCCACCCTCGAGGAAGTTGCCGCCGACAATGGCGACAAAGGCGAGGATCAGGCCGATAAGGCTCAACACATCCATCAGACGCAGGCCTCGACCAGGTGCTTGCCGATCTCGTCCAGGCTGTACACGGCATCGGCCAGGTTGGCCTTGACGATGGCCATGGGCATGCCATAGATCACGCAGCTGGCTTCATCCTGTGCCCACACGGTGCTGCCACCCTGCTTGAGCAGGCGCGCGCCTTCGCGACCGTCGGCGCCCATGCCGGTGAGCACCACCGAGAGCACCTTGTCGCCATAGGACTTGGCGGCGGAGCCGAAGGTGATGTCGACGCAAGGTTTGTAGTTCAGGCGCTCGTCACCCGGCAGGATCTTCACCGTGCCACGACCGTCGACCATCATCTGCTTGCCACCCGGGGCCAGCAGCGCCAGGCCGGGACGCAGCACGTCACCGTCTTCGGCTTCCTTGACGCTGATCTTGCACAGTTTGTCCAGGCGCTCGGCGAAGGCCTTGGTGAACGCCGCCGGCATGTGCTGGATCAGCACGATCGGCGCCGGGAATCCGGCAGGCAACTGGGTCAGCACCCGCTGCAGCGCCACCGGACCACCGGTGGAGGTGCCGATGGCGACCAGCTTGTACGGCTTGCGCTTGGGCGCCGGCGAATGCGCGGTGGCCGGTGCCGCGGTACGCACCGGGGCGGTCGTGCGCGCAGGTGCGGTGCTGGCGAAGCTGCTGGCCGGCGCATGACTGCTGGCTGGAGCTGGCGCGGCAGTCGGCGCCGGGCTGGAATAGGCGCTGAAACGGCGATTGCTGCGCGAGATGGTGTGGACCTTCTCGCAGAGCATCTGCTTGACCTTTTCCGGGTTGCGCGAGATGTCCTCGAAGTTCTTCGGCAGGTAGTCGACCGCGCCGGCGTCCAGGGCGTCGAGGGTGACGCGGGCGCCTTCGTGGGTCAGCGAGGAGAACATCAACACCGGCGTCGGGCAGCGCTGCATGATGTGCCGCACCGCGGTGATGCCGTCCATCATGGGCATTTCATAGTCCATGGTAATGACATCGGGCTTGAGCGCCAGCGCCTGGTCGATCGCTTCCTTGCCGTTGGTCGCGGTACCCACGACCTGGATCGTCGGGTCCGCCGAGAGAATTTCCGAGACACGGCGGCGGAAGAAACCGGAATCATCCACCACCAGGACCTTGACTGCCATAAACACTCCATTAGGCGGCGCACCCGCCAGGGCGCGCCACCGAAATCAAATACGCCGGGCGGCGTAACGCTTGAGCATGCTCGGGACGTCGAGGATCAGCGCGATCCGGCCGTCACCGGTGATGGTCGCGCCGGACATGCCCGGGGTGCCCTGCAGCATCTTGCCCAGAGGCTTGATCACCACCTCTTCCTGGCCGACCAGCTGGTCGACGACGAAGCCGATGCGCTGGGTGCCGACCGACAGGATCACCACATGGCCTTCGTGCTGCTCCTCGTGCTCGTGGTCCTGGACCAGCCAGCGCTTGAGGTAGAACAGCGGCAGCGCCTTGTCGCGCACGATCACCACTTCCTGGCCGTCGACCACGTTGGTGCGCGACAGGTCGAGGTGGAAGATCTCGTTGACGTTGACCAGCGGGAAGGCGAACGCCTGGTTGCCCAGCATCACCATCAGGGTCGGCATGATCGCCAGGGTCAGCGGCACCTTGATGACGATCTTCGAGCCCTGGCCCTTGGCCGAAAAGATGTTGATCGAGCCGTTGAGCTGGGAAATCTTGGTCTTCACCACGTCCATGCCGACGCCACGGCCGGATACATCGGAGATCTCGGTCTTGGTCGAGAAGCCCGGGGCGAAGATCAGGTTGTAGCAGTCCGACTCGCTCAGGCGATCGGCCGCGTCCTTGTCCATCAGGCCCTTCTCCACGGCCTTGGCGCGCAGGATGCTCGGGTCCATGCCCTTGCCGTCGTCGGAGATCGACAGCAGGATGTGGTCGCCCTCCTGCTCGGCGGACAGCACCACCCGGCCCATGCGCGACTTGCCAGAGGCCTCGCGCTCATCGGGCATCTCGACGCCATGGTCGACGGCGTTGCGCACCAAGTGCACCAACGGGTCGGCCAGGGCCTCGACCAGGTTCTTGTCGAGGTCGGTCTCTTCACCGACCAGCTCGAGGTTGATCTCTTTCTTGAGCTGGCGGGCCAGGTCGCGGACCAGGCGCGGGAAGCGGCCGAAGACTTTCTTGATCGGCTGCATGCGGGTCTTCATGACCGCGGTCTGCAGGTCGGCGGTGACCACGTCGAGGTTGGACACGGCCTTGGACATGGCCTCGTCGCCGCTGTTGAGCCCCAGGCGCACCAGTCGGTTACGCACCAGCACCAGTTCGCCGACCATGTTCATGATCTCGTCCAGGCGCGCGGTATCGACCCGCACGGTGGTTTCCGCCTCGCTGGCGCCGTGCTTCTCGGCGGCAGGCGCCGGAGCGCGGGCCGGTGCGGCAGGCTTGGCGGCGGCAGCCGGAGCTGCGGCGGGCGCGGCGGCCGGTGCCGGCTTGGCAACTGGTTTGACCTCGGCCTTGGCCGCGACAGGTGCGGCAACGGCAGCGGCAGGCGCTTCGGCGGTGACTGCGTCACCGGAGAACTTGCCCTTGCCGTGCAACTGGTCGAGCAGGGCCTCGAATTCGTGTTCGCTGATGCTCTCGTCGCCCGCAGCGGATGCCGCGCTGGCCGCTGGCGCGGCGGCGCCTGGCAGTGCGTCGACGGCGAAGGTGCCTTTGCCGTGCAACTGGTCGAGCAGCGATTCGAACTCGTCGTCGGTGATCTCATCGCTGGCCGGGGCGGCTGCCGCAGGCGCGCTGACGGCGGCATCGGCCGAGAACTGGCCCTTGCCGTGCAGCTGGTCAAGCAGTGACTCGAACTCGGCATCGGTGATCTCGTCACCACCGCCGCTGATTTCTTCACCCTGCAGTTGCTCATGAGCCTGAGCTTCGGCCTTGACCGCATCGAGCGAGTCGAGCAGCTGCTCGAACTCGGTATCGGTGATGTCGGGCTCGGCAGCCGCAGCTTCAACCACGGGCGCGGCTTCGACCACCGGGGCCGGCGCTTCGGCGCCACCGGGCTCGGCCAGGCGCGACAGCGCCGCCAGCAGCTCCGGCGTGGCCGGCGTGACATCGGTACGTTCGCGCACCTGGCCGAACATGCTGTTGACCGTGTCGAGGGCCTCGAGCACCACGTCCATCAGTTCCGCGTCAACCCGGCGCTCACCTTTGCGCAGAATGTCGAACACGTTCTCGGCAATGTGGCAGCACTCCACCAACTCATTGAGCTGAAGGAAGCCGGCGCCCCCTTTTACAGTGTGGAAACCGCGGAAAATCGCGTTGAGCAGGTCCGCATCATCGGGCCGGCTTTCCAGCTCGACCAATTGCTCGGACAGTTGCTCGAGGATTTCGCCGGCTTCTACCAGGAAATCCTGAAGGATTTCTTCATCGGCGCCGAAGCTCATTAAACGTGCTCCTTAAAAACCCAGGCTGGACAACAGATCGTCGACATCGTCCTGGCTGGACACGACGTCTTCACGCTTATCGGCATGAATCTGCGGACCTTCACCCCGAGTCGGATGTTTTTCTTGATCTTTTTCAGCGCGCAGCTGCTGGTGGTCATGTTCGATCCCGGCAAAGCGGTCGACCTGGCTTGCCATCAGCACGAGCTTGAGCAGATTGCTTTCGACTTCGGTGACCAGCGCGGTCACCCGTTTGATCACCTGGCCGGTGAGATCCTGATAATCCTGGGCCAGGACGATATCGTTGAGATGGCCGGCGACCTTCTGGTTACCTTCGGCGCTGTGCGCCAGGAAACTGTCCACACGCTTGACCAGCTCACGGAATTCCGGCGCTGCCACCTCGCGGCGCATGAAGCGCTGCCAGTCGGCGGACAGGCTCTGGGCCTCGGCGGCGAGGTCGTTGAGCACCGGGGTGCACGCCTCCGCCAGGTCCATGGTGCGGTTGGCCGCACCTTCGGTGAGGCGAACCACGTAGGAGAGGCGTTCGGCGGCGTCGGTAATCTGCGACACTTCCTCGGCCTGCGGCATGGACGGGTCGATCTGGAAGTTGACGATTGCACTGTGCAGTTCACGGGTGAGCTTGCCGACCTCCTGGTACAGCCCGCGGTCGCGGGTCTGGTTCAGTTGGTGGATCAGCTGCACCGCATCACCGAACCGGCCGCGCTCGAGGCTCTCGACCAGCTCCTGGGCATGCTTCTTCAGGGTTGATTCAAACTCACCCAAAGAGTTGTTGGTTGACTCCATTGCGCCCCCCAGACGTGACTCAGCCGTTGACGCGTTCGAAGATCTTCTCGATCTTTTCTTTCAGCGCCAGGGCGGTGAAAGGCTTGACCACATAGCCGTTTACGCCGGCCTGGGCAGCTTCGATGATCTGCTCGCGCTTGGCTTCGGCGGTGACCATCAACACCGGCAGGTGCTTGAGGCGCTCGTCGGCACGGACCGCGCGCAGCAGGTCGATACCGGTCATGCCCGGCATGTTCCAGTCGGTTACCAGGAAGTCAAAGTGCTCACTGGTGAGCATCGGCAGTGCCGTGTTGCCGTCATCGGCTTCCTTGACGTTGGTGAAACCCAGATCACGCAACAGGTTCTTGATGATCCGCCGCATCGTCGAGAAGTCGTCAACGATGAGGATTTTCATGTCTTTGTTCAATTAGACCTCCAAGCAGTCTTAAACGCGCTCGGCGCCGAGCGCGCACTCAATCAATTCGGCACCACAAAAAAACGACTGCATCGAACCTTGGCTCAACGCGCCCGCCATTCACCCAGGCGACTGCGCAGACGTGCCGCGCACTGGCTGTGCAACTGGCTGACACGCGATTCGCTGACCCCCAGCACCTCACCAATTTCCTTGAGGTTCAGCTCTTCGTCGTAGTACAGCGCCAGCACCAGGCGCTCGCGTTCCGGCAGGTTGGCGATCGCCTCGGCCAATGCGGCCTGGAAGCGCTCGTCCTCCAGGTCCCGCGCCGGCTCCAGCTGGTTGCTGGCGCCATCCTCGTGCAGCCCCTCGTGTTCGCCGTCCTGCAGCAGGTCGTCGAAACTGAACAGGCGACTGCCCAGGGTGTCGTTCAAAATCCCGTAGTAATCATCGAGACTCAATTGGAGTTCGGCAGCAACCTCGTGATCTTTAGCGTCGCGCCCCGTCTTTGCTTCAACGCAGCGAATCGCGTCGCTGACCATGCGCGTGTTGCGGTGCACCGAGCGTGGCGCCCAGTCACCCTTGCGCACCTCGTCGAGCATGGCGCCGCGGATGCGGATACCGGCATAGGTCTCGAAACTGGCGCCCTTGCTGGCATCGTATTTGTTGGCCACTTCCAGCAGGCCGATCATCCCGGCCTGGATCAGGTCCTCGACCTGGACGTTGGCTGGCAGGCGCGCCAGCAGGTGGTAGGCGATACGCTTGACCAGTGGCGCGTAGCGTTCGATCAGCTCGTACTGAGCGTCCTTGGCGGCCTTGCTGTACATCTTGAAACCACTCGCGTTCATAACACTGGCCCTGCACTGGTGGGCTGCACCAGGCGCTCGACGAAGAATTCCAGGTGCCCGCGCGGGTTGGCAGGCAACGGCCAGCTGTCGACCTTCTGCGCGATGGCCTTGAACGCCAGCGCGCACTTGGAGCGCGGGAAGGCCTCGTAGACCGCCCGCTGCTTCTGCACGGCCTTGCGCACACACTCGTCGTACGGCACGGCGCCAACGTATTGTAGGGCGACGTCGAGGAAGCGGTCGGTGACCTTGGTCAACTTGGCGAACAGGTTGCGCCCTTCCTGCGGGCTCTGGGCCATGTTGGCCAGCACGCGGAACCGATTCATCCCGTAGTCGCGGTTGAGCAGCTTGATCAGGGCGTAGGCGTCGGTGATCGAGGTGGGCTCGTCACACACCACCAGCAACACTTCCTGGGCCGCGCGGACAAAGCTGACCACCGAGTCACCAATACCCGCAGCAGTGTCGATCACCAGTACGTCGAGGTTGTCGCCGATCTCGCTGAAGGCCTGGATCAGGCCGGCGTGCTGGGCGGGCGCCAGGTGCACCATGCTCTGGGTGCCGGAAGCCGCCGGGACGATACGCACGCCGCCGGGGCCCTGCAGCAGCACATCGCGCAGCTCGCAGCGGCCTTCGATGACGTCGGCCAGGGTGCGCTTGGGCGTGAGCCCCAGCAGAACGTCGACATTGGCCAGGCCCAGGTCGGCGTCCAGCAACATGACCCGGCGGCCGAGTTCGGCCAGCGCCAGGGACAGGTTCACTGAAACGTTAGTCTTGCCGACGCCACCTTTGCCACCGGTCACGGCGATCACCTGTACGGGATGCATGCTACCCATGTCTGTTCTTTACCTTGTCTCGCTTGGACCCAGGCCACATGAGGGGCTGAACGTTCAAGGCCACGGTCCGGCCGGGCAACCCCATGATGTAGGTACTTTGCACAGTATTCACCCTCAACCCGCACGCTTGCCAGGGTTGTGGTAGAGATCAGCGAACATGTCGGCCATGGCCTCGTCGCTGGGCTCGTCCTGCAACTGCACGCTGACCGCGCGACTCACCAGTTGGTGCTTGCGCGGCAGTTGCAGGTCGTCAGGAATGCGCGGCCCATCGGTCAGATAGGCCACCGGCAGTTCATGACTGATGGCAAGGCTCAGCACTTCGCCGAGGCATGCCGTTTCATCGAGCTTGGTCAGGATGCAACCGGCCAGGCCGCAGCGCTTGTAGCTGTGGTAGGCGGCGGTGAGCACCTGCTTCTGGCTGGTGGTTGCCAGCACCAGGTAATTCTTGGCGGCGATGCCGCGCCCGGCCAGGGTCTCGAGCTGCATGCGCAGCGCCGGGTCGCTGGCCTGCAGGCCGGCGGTGTCGATCAGCACCACGCGCTTGCGCAGCAGTGGTTCCAGCGCCTGGGCCAGCGACTCGCCCGGGTCGACATAGGTGACCGGCACGTTGAGGATGCGCCCCAGGGTCTTGAGCTGCTCCTGGGCGCCGATGCGGAAGCTGTCCATGCTGACCAGCGCCAGGTTGTTCGCGCCGTACTTGAGCACGTAGCGGGCGGCCAGCTTGGCCAGGGTGGTGGTCTTGCCCATGCCGGCCGGGCCGACCATGGCGATGACCCCGCCCTCCTCGATCGGCTCGATCTCGGGTACGTCGATCATCCGCGCCAGATGCGCCAGGACCATGCGCCAGGCATGACGCGGGTCTTCGATCTCGGCGGTGAGGTCAAGCAGCTCGCGGGCCAGTCCGCCGGACAGGCCGAGGCGCTGCAGACGGCGCCAGAGGTTGGCCTGCTGTGGCTTGCTGCCCTGCAGCTGGCTCCAGGCGAGCGAACCGAGCTGGACTTCCAGCAGCTCGCGCAGGCCGGTCAGCTCGGAGCGCATGGCATCGAACAGACGCGGATCGACGGGGGCCGCAGCAGGCGCAACGGCTACCGCCGGCTCATCGACATGCGGTTCGATCAACGGCTCGGACGCAGTCAGCGACTGGCCGGCAAACAATTGCCGGTTGCCGCCTTCGACGGCATCACCGCGCCCGGTCAGTTCGGCCTGGGCGGTGACGATGCGCGACTGCGTCTTGCGCAACTCGTCCTCGAGCTCCGCATTGGGCACGCGTGGGGCCAGGGCGGACAGCTTGTAGTCCAGCGCGGCCGTCAGTTCGACACCGCCAGCGATGCGGCGGTTGCCGATGATGGCGGCGTCGGAGCCGAGCTCATCCCGGACCAGCTTCATGGCCTGACGCATATCGGCGGCGAAAAAACGCTTAACTTGCATAACCCACTACCTCAGCCGTTGGGGCCCACGGTGGCAACAATGGTGACTTGCTTGTTGTCAGGTATTTCCTGATACGCCAAAACATGCAAATTCGGTACAGCCAGGCGACCGAAGCGCGACAGCATGGCGCGGATCGGGCCGGCGACCAGGAGGATGGCCGGCTGACCCTGCATTTCCTGACGCTGGGCCGCCTCGATCAGCGAACGCTGAAGCTTCTCGGCCATGCTCGGCTCAAGAAGAACACCATCTTCCTGACCCTGCCCGGCCCTTTGCAAACTATTGAGCAAGATCTGTTCCAACCTTGGCTCCAAGGTAATCACAGGCAGCTCGGACTCAACGCCGACAATGCTTTGCACGATGGCGCGGGACAAACCGACGCGCACCAGCGCCACCAGCGCGGCGGTATCTTGACTCTTCGCCGCGTTGTTGGCGATGGCTTCGGCAATGCTGCGGATGTCACGCACTGGTACCTGCTCGGCGAGCAGCGCCTGCAGGACCTTGAGCAGACCCGACAAGGAAATGACACCCGGCACCACCTCCTCGGCCAGCTTCGGCGAGACCTTGGCCAGCACCTGCAGCAATTGCACCACCTCCTCGTGCCCGATCAGCTCATGGCAGTGCTTCTGCAGGATCTGGTTGAGGTGGGTGGCGACCACGGTGCTGGCGTCCACCACCGTATAGCCCAGCGATTGCGCCTGGGCGCGCTGGCCGACATCGATCCACACGGCTTCCAGGCCGAAGGCCGGATCCCGCGAGGCGATACCATTGACCGAGCCGAACACCTGGCCCGGGTTGATCGCCAGCTCCCGATCCGGGTAGATCTCGGCCTCGGCCAGGATCACCCCCATCAGCGTCAGGCGGTAGGCGCTGGGCTGCAGGTCGAGGTTGTCGCGAATGTGCACGGTCGGCATGAGGAAGCCCAGGTCCTGGGAGAGCTTCTTGCGCACGCCCTTGATCCGCGCCAGCAACTGGCCACCCTGGTTGCGGTCCACCAGCGGAATCAGGCGATAGCCGACCTCCAGGCCGATCATGTCGATGGGCGTGACGTCGTCCCAGCCCAGCTCCTTGGTGTCCATGGCGCGCTGCGGCGACGGCAGCAGGTCCTGCTGGCGCTGGGCCTCCTGCTCAGCCACGACCTTGGCCTTCTGCTGCTTCTTCCACACCAGGTAGGCGCCACCACAGGCCAACCCGCCCAGGCCGAGGAAGGCGATGTGCGGCATGCCGGGCACCAGGCCCATGACGATCATCAACGCACCGGAGACCGCCAGGGCCTTGGGCGAATCGAACATCTGCCGGTTGATCAGCTTGCCCATGTCCTCGGACCCCGAGGCCCGGGTAACCATAATCGCAGCGGCGGTGGACAGCAGCAGCGATGGCAATTGCGCCACCAATCCGTCACCGATGGTCAGCAGGGCGTAGACCTTGCCGGCGTCGCCGAAGGTCATGCCGTGCTGCAGCATGCCGATCAGCATGCCACCGATGAGGTTGATGAACAGGATCAGCAGGCCGGCGATGGCGTCACCGCGGACGAACTTGCTGGCACCGTCCATGGAGCCGTAGAACTCGGCTTCCTGGGCGACCTCGGCGCGGCGCGACTTGGCCTGGGCCTGGTCGATCAGGCCGGCGTTGAGGTCGGCGTCGATGGCCATCTGCTTGCCGGGCATGGCGTCGAGGGTGAAGCGCGCGCTCACCTCGGAGATACGCCCGGCGCCCTTGGTCACCACGACGAAGTTGATGATCATGAGGATGGCGAACACCACCGCACCGACGACGTAGTTGCCGCCGATCACCACTTCACCGAAGGCCTGGATCACCTTGCCCGCGGCGCCATGGCCCTCCTGGCCATGGAGCATGACCACGCGGGTGGAGGCGACGTTCAGCGCCAGGCGCAGCAGCGTTGCCACCAGCAGGATGGTGGGAAACGCGGCGAAGTCCAGGGGACGCAGGGCGTAGACGCAGACCAGCAGGACCACGATCGACAGGGCGATGTTGAAGGTGAAGAACACGTCGAGCAGGAACGGCGGGATCGGCAACATCATCATTGCCAGCATCACCAGCAGGAGCAGCGGCACGCCGAGGTTGCCCCGGCCGAGACCGGCCAGGTTGTTGCGGGCGTTGCTGATTAACTGAGTGCGATCCACCGCGATTCCTCTTCAAGCAAAACTTTGACGCCTGTGTGGCGGCTGGCGCTGCCTTTGCAAGAAGCTTTCCAACTTTTCTGGGGGTGGGGGTTTTCGGGGGCTTCGGGGGATTACTGTTTTGATATTTTTATGCGCATTCATTGGCGATGGTGACGCATAGGCACCTTTTCGCCTTTACGGCGACCTACTTTTGCTCTTGGGCAAAAGTAGGCAAAAACCGCTGGCTCCATTCATCCGGCCCCTACGCTTCGCTCCGGGGTCCCCTCGCTCCGTTCTTGCTCCCGTGGGTACCGCGCTGTACGGCCCATCCTGGGCCGCAGCGCTCGACGGCCATCCATGGCCGTCGCCCCACTACGCAAGAATTCCGCTCGGCCTCCTGAAGTCGCAATTGGTGGCGCCTGAACTATCGCGCGTTTAGAATCAAGAGCAAGAGCAAGAGCAAGAGCAAGAGCAAGAGCAAGAGCAAGAAATTCGAAGTTGGTTATTTGACGGTTAATTATGTATTGGCTGTTCCGGCCCTTTCGCGGGGCAAGCCCGCTCCTACAGGGATCTACATAACGACGACTATTGCGTGGGAGCGGGCTTGCCCCGCGATGTAATCGAGAGCTTAATTAAGCTTCAACTAGCGACAGCTGCGCCAGTCCAGGCGCCGCTCGTAACTTCGCGACTTCAGGAGGCCGAACGGAGGTCTTGCGGAGGGAGGTGACGGGCATGGATGCCCGTCAAGCGCTGGGGCCCAGGATGGGCCCTGCAGCGCGGTCCTCCCGGGAGCAAGGCCGGAGTGAGGGGACCCCGGAGCGAAGCGCAGGGGCCGGATGAATGGAGCGAGGATTTTTTGGTGACTTTTTGATCCTTCAAAAAGTTACCCGCCGTAAGGGCGGAAAGGTGAATAAGCGTCGACATCACAAATGAATGCACATACAACTTTCAACACAACCACAACCACAGCAAACAACCAAACTCAACTATCCCGCCGCAAATCATCAGGAATCGGCAAATCCTCTTTCAAAGGCTCTGGCGCCTTCCCCTTGCCCGCCCGATACTGCCGAATCTGGAACACATAGGCCAACACCTGCGCCACCGCCAGGTACAACCCCGCCGGAATCTCCTGCTCCATCTCGGTAGAGTAATAGATCGCCCGCGCCAGGGCCGGCGACTCAAGTATCTGCACGTTATGCTCGACCCCGATCTCCCGCATCTTCAAGGCGACAAAATCGGTACCCTTGGCCACCAGCAGCGGCGCCGAGCCGCCCTTCTCGGGGTCGTACTGCAAGGCCACGGCATAGTGGGTCGGGTTGGTAATTATCACATCAGCATCCGGCACCGCCGCCATCATCCGGCGCTGCGACGCCTCGCGCTGCAGCTGGCGAATACGCTGCTTGACCTCAGGCTTGCCCTCGCTGTCCTTGTACTCGTCCTTCACTTCCTGCTTGGTCATCTTCATTTTCTTGTGGGTCTGCCACAGCTGGAACGGCACATCGGCCGCAGCGATGAGCAACAACCCAGCCGCCATCCACAACGCGCTCCAACCCACCACCTGAACCGAATGGATGATCGCCTGCTCGAGCGGTTCGTTGGCAATCGCCTGCAGTGCCTGGCGATCCCCGGCCAACACCACCAGTGCCACGATCAGGATCACGAAGAATTTGGCCAGTGCCTTGAGCAGCTCGGTCAGCGCATTCATCGAAAACATGCGCTTGATCCCCGACAAAGGGTTCATGCGACTGAACTTGGGCTGCAGCAGGCTTCCGGAAAACAGGAAGCCGCCCAACGCGATCGGGCCGACGAACGCGATCACGAACAGCAGGATCAGCACCGGCTGCGCCGCCCAGATGGCCATCTTGCCCGAGGCCAGCAGGAACGCCGCCATGCTCCCCTCGTCCACCACCACCTCGCGGGTAAGGCTGAAGTTCATGCGCATCAGCGCCATCAATTCTTCAGCCAGGTGCCCACCAAAGGCCAGCAGTCCCCCGGCGCCAGCCAGGGTCACCGCCACCGTGTTCAATTCCTTGGAGCGGGCGATCTCACCTTTTTCCCGCGCGTCGCGCTTGCGCTTGTCGGTGGGTTCCTCTGTCTTGTCCTGACCGCTTTCGCTTTCAGCCATGCTCAGCGCGCCCGTGCCAGCTCACGCAGCCACTGCAGCGCTTCGCTGGCCAGTGCCTGGTAGTGTGAAAGGATATCGGCCAGGCCGATCCAGAAGATCACCATGCCCAGCACCAGCGTAAGCGGGAAACCAATGGAGAAGATATTCAACTGCGGGGCGGCGCGGGTCATCACGCCAAAGGCGATGTTGACCACCAGCAGCGAGGCGATAGCCGGCAGGATCAGCAACAACCCGGCCCCCAGCACCCAGCTCATGCGCCCGGCCATTTCCCAGAAATGATCGACCACCAGCGCGTGCCCCACCGGCAACGTGGTGAAGCTCTCGGTGAGTATCTCGAACGCGACCAGGTGGCCATTCATCAGCAGGAACAGCATGCTCACCAGCATGGTCATGAACTGACCGATAACCGCGACGTTGACGCCGTTGGCCGGATCGACCATGGAGGCGAAGGCCATGCCCATCTGCACCGCGACGATCTGCCCTGCGACCACGAAGGCCTGGAACAGCAACTGCAGGGAAAAACCGAACAATGCCCCGACAATCACCTGCTCGGCGCACAACAGCACGCCACGCAGGCTCAACGGGTCGATTTCAGGCAGCGGTGGCAGGGCCGGCACGATCACCACGGTGATGGCAACGGCAACGTACAATCGTATCCGGGCCGACAGCATCTTGGTGCCGATGATCGGCATCGTCATCAGCAAGGCGGTCACCCGGAACAACGGCAGGATGAAGGTGGCGACCCAGGTGCCGATCTGCGTGTCGGTCAATTCCAGCATCGTGGCGTCAACCGACCAGCTGCGGAATGCTGGTGTAGAGGCCGATGAAGTACTCCATGAACTTCTGCGTCAGCCACGGACCGACGACGATCAACGTGACCAGCATCACCAGCAGGCGCGGGAGAAAGCTCAGGGTCTGTTCGTTGATCTGCGTCGCCGCCTGGAACATGGCCACCACAAGGCCCACCAGCAGGCTCGGCACCACCAGGATGGCGACCATCATGGTGGTCATCCACAACGCTTCGCGAAACAGGTCGATGGCGACTTCAGGTGTCATGCGAGGCTCTCCTTGACGGCGTCAGACACCGCCGAAACTTCCGGCCAGGGTGCCCATGATCAGCGCCCAGCCATCGACCAGGACGAACAGCATGATCTTGAACGGCAGCGAGATGATCAGCGGCGACAGCATCATCATACCCATGGCCATCAGCACGCTGGCGACCACCATGTCGATGATCAGGAACGGGATGAAGATCATGAAGCCGATCTGGAATGCAGTCTTGAGCTCGGAGGTGACGAACGCCGGCACCAGGATCGTCAGCGGCACCTGGTCGGGCCCGGCGATGTCGGTGCGTTTGGACAGGCGCATGAACAGGTCGAGATCGCTCTGCCGGGTCTGTGCCAGCATGAAGTCCTTCAACGGTACCTGGGCCTTGTCGATCGCTTGCTGGGCGGTCATCTGCTCGGCCAGGTAGGGCTGCAAGGCGTCCTTGTTCACCCGATCGAACACTGGCGCCATGATGAACATGGTCAGGAACAGCGCCATGCCGGTAAGCAACTGGTTCGAAGGAGTCTGCTGCAGACCCAGGGCCTGACGCAGGATCGAGAAAACGATGATAATGCGGGTAAAGCTGGTCATCAGGATGACGAACGCCGGGATAAAGCTCAGCGCCGTCATGATCAGCAGGATCTGCAGGCTTACCGAATACTCCTGCTGCCCGTCCGCCCCACTGGACAGGGTGATGGCCGGAATCGACAACGGATCGGCGGCCAGGGCCAGCGGCGCGGCCAGCAGCAGCGCCAGGGTCAACAGAAAGCGCACTGCGCCGCTCATCACTTCTTGTCCTTCTGGTCCTTGCCCATCAGCTCGAGCAGCCGCTGGGCGAATTCCGGCGTGGCCTGGCGCGCCGAGGCGGGCACATCCACGGGTTCGGCCAGCACGTGCAGGGCCTCGATGCTGCCGGGGGTATGGCCGATCAGGATCTGCTCCTTGCCAACCTGCACCAGCAGCAGCCGATCACGCGGACCGATGGCCCGGGTGCCGATGACCTCGATCACCTGGGCGCCCTGCTGCGCGCTGCCCTGCATGCGTCGCAGCAGCCAGGCCAGGAAGAAGATCAGCCCCACCACCAGCAGCAGGCCGATCACCGTTTGCGCCAATTGCGCGCCCATTCCACCGGGCGTCGCCGTCGAGGCAGCAGCAGGCTCGGCGGCGGCGATCACCACCTCGCTGACCAGCAACGCACCGAAGGCCGTGACGCTCCGCAGCATGCCCTTCACTCAGCGCAGCTTCTTGATACGTTCGCTGGGGCTGATCACGTCAGTCAGGCGGATGCCGAACTTCTCGTTGACCACCACCACCTCGCCATGGGCGATCAGCGTGCCGTTGACCAGTACGTCCAGCGGCTCGCCGGCCAGGCGGTCGAGCTCGATCACCGAGCCCTGGTTGAGCTGCAGCAGGTTGCGGATGCTGATTTCGGTGCTGCCCACTTCCATGGAGATGCTCACCGGGATATCCAGGATCACGTCCAGGTTGGGGCCTTCGAGGCTGACATGCTCGTTGGGCTTGGGCGAGCTGGCGAACTCTTCCATTGGCAGGCGGCCGGCGCCGGCCGAAGCGGCGTCGGCTGCCAGCAGCGCGTCGATGTCGGACTGACCGGCATCACCGGTCTCTTCCAGGGCGGCAGCCCACTCATCGGCCAGGGCCTGTTCCTCGGGAGAGTTGATCTCGTTTTCGTTAGCCATGATTTCCTCGACAGGCATTCAATACGTTGGAGCGACCGGCACGCCGTCAGCGGCGTTCGATCGGATCGATGATCTGCAGCGACAGGGTGCCCTTGTGCGAACCCAGCCGCGCCTTGAACGACGGCACGCCATTGGCGCGCAGCACCAGGTGCTCCGGCAGTTCCACCGGAATCACGTCACCCGGCTGCATGTGCAGGATGTCGCGCAGCTTCAGCTGGCGACGGGCGACCGTGGCCGACACCGGCACGTTGACGTCCAGTACGTCTTCGCGCAGGGCCTTGACCCAGCGCTCATCCTGGTCGTCCAGGTCGGACTGGAACCCGGCGTCGAGCATTTCGCGCACCGGCTCGATCATCGAATAGGGCATGGTCACGTGCAGGTCGCCGCCACCGCCATCGAGTTCGATGTGGAAGGTCGAGACCACCACCGCCTCGCTGGGGCCGACGATGTTGGCCATGGCCGGGTTGACCTCGGAGTTGATGTACTCGAAGTTGACCGGCATGATCGCTTGCCAGGCTTCCTTGAGGTCGACGAAGCACTGGTCCAGGACCATGCGCACCACGCGCAGCTCGGTCGGGGTGAACTCGCGACCCTCGATCTTGGCGTGACGGCCGTCGCCACCGAAGAAGTTGTCCACCAGCTTGAACACCAGCTTGGCGTCGAGGATGAACAGCGCGGTACCGCGCAACGGCTTGATCTTGACCAGGTTGAGGCTGGTGGGTACGTAAAGCGAGTGCACGTACTCGCCGAACTTCATCACCTGCACGCCGCCCACCGCCACGTCGGCGGAGCGACGCAGCAGGTTGAACATGCTGATACGGGTATAACGGGCGAAACGCTCGTTGATCATTTCCAGGGTCGGCATGCGACCCCGCACGATACGGTCCTGACTGGTCAGGTCGTAGCTCTTGATGCTGCCGGGCTCGCCAGCGCTCTCGGTTTGTACCAGCCCATCGTCCACCCCATGCAGCAGGGCGTCGATCTCATCCTGGGACAGCAGGTCCTGCACGGCCATCTATGTGCTCCTACTGCAATACGAAATTGGTGAACAGCAGCTGGTCGACGACCGGCCTGCCGACTTCCTTCTGCGCCACTTCCTGCACCACCGCGGTGGCCTTCTGGCGCAGCATCTCCTGCCCGACGGGGCTGGCGGCAAGGGTGTCGAAGCCCTGGCCGGAGAACATCATCACCAGGTTGTTGCGGATCACCGGCATGTGCACCTTGAGCGCTTCAAGATCGGCCTGGCTGCGCCCCTGCATGGTGATGCTCACCTGCATGTAGCGCTGGCGGCCATTCTGGTTGAAGTTGACCACGAAGGCCGGTGCCAGCGGCTCGTAGATCGCCGACAGCTTGACATTGCTCTGCGCGGCGTCAGGCGCTGGCGCCGACTCGCTCTTGTGCATGAAGAACCAGGTAGCGCCTACCGACAGGCCGACCGCCAGGAGCAGGGCCAGCACCAGCAGCAGGATCAACTTGAGTTTGCCTTTAGTGGCGGGGTCTTTCACTGCGTCACTCTTCGCCATGCCAATAATCCGTCGTCCATCGGGGTTTCAAGGAAGGATGACGTGGCTTGAGCAAGTGTTATGCCAAATCTGCCCGCGTCGGAAAGTACCAGCCCCGTCGCGGGAAAGTACCCGCCCGACGGGGCATGGCCAAGGCCGGGGGGAAGATCAGGCGTAGTAGTCGACCATGCTGCTGCCGATCACCGCCTGCTGCTCGACGGGATGCGCGGCATCGGCCAGTTCGCTGCCCTCCCCGGCCGCCTCGGCGCGACGCGCCGCGACGCCGGACAGGTTCGACCCACCCTGCTGCGCCTGCTGCTGTTGCTGCTGCTCGCGGGACTGATCGGCCACGCTGACATCCGGCTGCGCCAGGCCTTGCTGGGCGAACAGCTCGCGCAAACGGTAGGCCTGGCTGTCGAGGGCATCGCGCACCCCGGCGTGACCGCTGACGAAGTGAATCTGGGTGGATTGATCCGCCGCGACATTGACACGAATGTCCAGGCGACCCAGCTCGGCAGGTTCAAGCTGGATATCCGCCGACTTCAGGTTCTGGCTGGACAGGTACATGACCCGATTCACCAGGCCTTCGGTCCAGGCCCCCTGGTTCATCGCCAGCGGCTGCTGCAGCGGGTTCGGCGCTACCGGCACGGCGTTGGCGGTCTTGGGCGTCGCCGCTTGCGTCAGGTTTGCCAGGCGATTGGCGAAGTCATCCACACGCGTGTCGCTGCTGGCTTCCTTGATGTCCTTGAGGCCATCGTCGATCAGCCCGGCGAACGCCTTGTCACCACGCTCGGAGTGCCCGGCCTCGGACTCGGCCTTCTCTGTCACATTCGCCAAGGTATTGACGGCAGTCGCGGCCGGGTCGGCCGGTACCTGGCCATTTTCCGGGCGCGCGCTGGCGGCATGCGCCGAAGTCGTGCCCTTGGCCTGGGCCTCGTGCTCCAACGCCAGACGCAAGGTCGGCATATCGGCCAATGGGTCGGCCTCCGGATCGAAGTTTGCGTCCTTGAGGACCTCCTCACCGACCGGCGGAGCCGGCACGGCGGGTTGCGGCGTCTGCACCGCCGCCTGCAAAACCGGCGCGACCGCTTCGGCCTGGGCCTGGATCAACTGCGCGCCGGCCTGGGCATCGGTGATCTGCCCTGCCACCAGATTGGCATCGAGGGAGGGAGTATTACTGCTATCAGCCGACTCGTCCGTTTCGCCGACCGGCTTGGCTTCAGCCGTCGCAGGCAAGTTCTTGCCGTCATCGGCAACCGCTGGCTTGCTGGCATCCGCCGGCTTGCCGCCATTGGCGGGGGCTGCCTGCTCCTTGGGCTTGGCCGCAGCGGTATCCTTGGCAACCTTGACATCACGGGAAGGGGTATTGTCGCGACCCTGCCGAGCCATGACCTGGTCGAAGCCACCGCCCTGGCTGGCCGGGGCTTGCAGCGGTTTGTCCGCCACTCCGGCAGCCGGGCGCGACGCCGTATTGACGAGGCCGGCTTGCAACAATGGATTGGATGCGACAGGCATTGAAAGGTCTCCGCGGCAGAACTGGTAAAGTGCATCTGTGCGAAGAAAAGCAAAACTCGCGCCAGCTTTACTCGGCGGCGATTCGCTGACGCTCGCCACGGTAGAAGCGCTGGACCTCCAGGTACTCCTGGTCGATGCGGTTGATCAGGTCCTCGATGCCATACAAGGGTTGTTGACGCACTCGCTCCTCGAGCTGCTGACACAGCTTGGCCAGGCCCACGGCCCCCATATTGCTGCTGCTGCCCTTGAAACTGTGTGCGGCAAGACCCAGCTCGTCGGCATCCTTGGCCTCGAGCAGCTGCTTCAGCCGCCGTTCGGAGTCTTCCAGGAAGGTTTCCAGCAACTGCAGGTAGCCATCTTCCATGACCTCCCGCAAGTCACTCAGCACCTTCTGATCAATATGCATGTCCGCCACTTGTTCACTCCTTGATCAAGCCTGATTAGGCCCGAGCCGCGCAAACCGGCTCACCATTGAAACGCCACGCGCGCCAAGCGTCCACCCTCCAACCACTGGGCATTGCCGGCCAACCGCCGCACCAGGCCCACCCCTCGCCCACTGAAGCCCTGTTCCACTGGCGTGGCGGCCGACAGGCGCTCCACGTCGAAGCCCGCGCCGCTGTCGCGGACCTCGATGATCAGACGCCCACCCGCACCTTGAGGTTCCACCCGCAGGGCAATACCGACGCTGCCGTGCACCTCTCGCCCCAGGCGCTCGGCGCGCTGGCGATAGTACTCGGCGAAGCCTTCGGCGTCGCGCTTGAGCGCCGAGTCCAGCCCCAGCACACCATGCTCCAGCGCATTGGAGTACAGCTCGCTCAGCACACTGTGCAACTTGCCGCTGCTGGGCCTGAGACCGTGAATTTCCTGCAACAGCTGTACCAGATAAGGAACCGGGTTGAAGCGCCCCAGGCTCTGGCCCCGCAACTCGAACTGCATCGACCAGTCCAACGGGCTGGAACGACCACTGTCGGAGTAAACCACCGCCTGCGGTACTGCATGTTCAGGCGCCAGCATGCGGATATCGCACAGGCTGATATCGTCACGAGACTGGCCGCCGAAGCCCGCCAGTGCCTGCATGACCTCGTCGAACAACACCACCGGATCGCGGTTAGCCGCCAGCACCGCCAACAGACGCTCGACGCCGAACAGGCATTCCCGGGCATCCCCGGTGTCGACCACGCCATCAGACAGCAGGAACAGTCGCTCCCCCGCCGCAAGCGGCCTCACCTCGGTGGTATCGTCGAACTGCTCGGGCGGCAGGATGCCCAGCGGCAGGTGACGCGAAGGCAACACCTCGAGCACCTCGCCTTGCGCCGACAACCGATAGCCATCCGGCATGCCACCGTTCCAGAGCTCCACGGTTTCTCGCTGGAAACTCAGGTTGAGCAACAGCGCACAACAGAACATGTCCACAGGCAGGATGCGCTTGAGCTTGGCGTTCATCTCCCGCAGCGTTTCGACCAGGCCGTAGCCCTTGGCGGTCATGCCATAGAACACCTCCGCCAGCGGCATGGCGCCGACCGCGGCCGGCAGGCCATGGCCGGTAAAATCCCCCAGCAGCACATGCATGTCGCCCGAAGGGGTAAACGCCGCCAGCAACAGATCGCCATTGAACAGCGCGTAGGGCGATTGCAGGTAGCGGATGTTCGAGGCACCCAGGCAGCCGGAGTGGGCGACCTTGTCGAACACCGCCTTGGCCACCCGCTGCTCGTTGAGCAGGTGATGGTGATGGCGGGCGATCTGGTCGCGCTGCTCCAGCACCGTCGCCTGCAGGCGACGCAAGCGGTCCATGGCTCGGATCTTCGCCGCCAGGATGACGGCGCTGTAGGGCTTGGCCATGAAATCGTCGCCCCCGGCCTCCAGGCAACGTACCAGCCCCTCCTCTTCATTAAGGGAGGTCAGGAAGATGATCGGCACCAGCGCCTCGCCGGCCAGCGCCTTGATCCGCCGCGCCGCCTCGAAGCCATCCATCACCGGCATCAGCGCATCGAGCAGCACCAGTTGCGGCCGCCGCTCGGCAAACAGCGCCACCGCCTGCTCGCCGTTCTCGGCAGTGACCACCTCATGCCCCTGGCGCCGGACGATCTGCGCCAGCAATAGCCTGTCCGCGGCGCCGTCCTCGGCCACCAGCACGGTCAACGGCTGATCGGCGGACATGGCCACGCTCAACTGATGTCGAACAGCTTTTCGAAGTTGGAGATCGCCAGGATCTTGCGCACATCAGGGCTGGCATGGACCACACGGATATCCGAATCCTCGCCACCGACATGGTCGCGCAGCAGCAGCAACATGCCCAACGCCGAGCTGTCGAGATACGTGGCCTCCTTCAGGTCGACCACCACGGAGTCCGGACGCGGGCGCTGGCGCTCGTAGGCATCCCTGAATTCCTGGTGCTTGCCGAAATCGAAACGACCCTTGACCTTGATCGTCAGCTTTTTCCCATCCTGTGAAAAATCAGTTTCGACTGCCATGCGAGCGATTCCTTCGATGATGGCGAATGCGACTTCTGAAGGTTTAGCAGGCGCTGACGGCAGGTGCAAGGTGGTGGACCTGGGTTGCCCCCGTGCAGGGCTGTCGCGCAGAGAACCGCGATTGCCCGGCCAGCACACACCCTGTGGGAGCGGGTTTGCCCGCGAAGCCGACACCGTGGTGGATGGCACGGGCTTCGCCCGTGTTCGCGGGCAAGCCCGCTCCCACAGGGATCGCGCCAGACTCTAAAAATTGAGCAAGACAGTTGCTCCCACAGGTCCCTGCTAAATCAATAAGTTATGTGCTGGCGCGGCAGGCGCTGGGACAGCTCATCGAGCAGCTTCTGCTCGCGCTTGTCCTCAGCCCGGCGCGCTTCGTCCAGGTAGCGCTGGACCAGCTTGCGCAGCCCTTCGACCCGGGCATAGGCCTGCTGCCAGGTGTTGCGGGCGTTGTTCAGGTTGTTCTGGTGCCAGGCCATGCTCTGGCGCTGCTGGGTCATTGCCGCTTCCAACTGCCCGAGGAAGCGCTGGTAGTTGACCAGCCAGTTGCCGTCGACACCCTGGCTGCCGCGATTGATCCATTGCTGCTGATAGGCCTCGCGAAAACTCTCGAGCTCGGCCTGCTTGGCCTGGGCATCGCTGAGCAGCCTCTGGAAATGCCCCAGGCGCTGGGCGGCCTTGCGCTCGGCCTCCTCGGCCATGTCCACCACCGGCACCAGGCGTGCCGCTCGGCTGGGCTGGGCCATGGCCTATCAGCCCGCCGGCGGCGCGAACACCGCGGCCAGTTCTTCACGGCTCTGCGCCATGCCGACGTTTTCATCCAGACCCTGGCGCAGGAAGTCCACCAGCCTGGGTTGCAAGGCGATGGCCAGGTCCGTCTCCGGATCGCCACCAGCCACATAGGCGCCGACGCTGATCAGATCGCGACTCTGCGACAGGCGCGACCACAGCTGCTTGAACTTCTGCGCCTGACGCAGGTGATCGGGGTCGACCACCTGGGGCATGACCCGGCTGATCGAGGCCTCGATGTCGATGGCTGGGTAGTGCCCTTCCTCGGCCAGGCGTCGGGACAGCACAAAGTGGCCGTCGAGCACGCCCCGCGCCGAATCGGCGATCGGGTCCTGCTGGTCGTCGCCTTCGGACAGCACCGTGTAGAACGCGGTAATCGAGCCACCGCCCGGTTCACCATTACCAGCCCGCTCCACCAGTTTGGGCAGCTTGGCGAACACCGACGGCGGATAACCGCGGGTGGCGGGCGGCTCGCCGATGGCCAGGGCAATTTCGCGCTGGGCCTGGGCAAAACGGGTCAGCGAGTCCATCAGCAACAGGACATTCTTGCCCTTGTCGCGGAAATACTCGGCAATGCGCGTGCAATACATCGCTGCGCGCAGACGCATCAAGGGCGCGTCATCCGCTGGCGAGGCGACCACCACCGAGCGCTTGAGCCCCTCCTCTCCGAGGATATGCTCGATGAATTCCTTCACTTCCCGACCCCGCTCGCCGATCAGGCCGACCACGATGATCTCGGCCTCGGTAAAGCGGGTCATCATGCCCAGCAGCACCGACTTACCGACACCGGTACCGGCGAACAGGCCCAGGCGTTGGCCGCGGCCGACAGTGAGCAAACCATTGATACTGCGGATACCGACATCCAGCGGTTGGCTGATCGGATCACGGTTGAGCGGGTTGATGATCGGGCCGTCCATCGGCACCCAGTCCTCGGCCTTCATCCCACCCTTGCCGTCCAGCGCGCGACCGGCGCCATCGAGCACCCGGCCAAGCATGCTCATGCCCATGGGCAGGCGGCCGCTGTCGTCCAGCGGCACCACGCGGGCACCGGGCGCCAGGCCGACAATACTGCCGACCGGCATCAGGAACACCTTGCTGCCGGCAAAGCCCATGACTTCGGCCTCCACCTGCACCGGGTGGTAGCTGTCGTCGTTGATCACCAGGCAGCGGCTGCCCACCGCAGCGCGCAGGCCTTCAGCCTCCAGGGTGAGACCGACCATGCGCAGCAGGCGCCCTTCGACGATCGGCTGGTCGGGCAGCTTCACCGCGTCGGCGTAGCCCTCCAGGCGCTTGCCGAAGCTGGTCCGGTCAAGGCGCATCGGCTTCACCCGCCGGCACGTCCAGCTCGACGGATATATCCGGCGCAGCAGGATGCAGGGCCTGATCGTGGGACTGGTCGAACAACTGCATCACGGCCTTTTCGATGCGAGTCTCCATGGTCGCGTCGATACGGCTGTGAGCGGTCTCGATCCGGCAGCCGCCCGGCAGCAACGACTCATCCTCAAGCAGCTTCCAGCTCTCCTCATGACGCTCGCGCAAGGCCTTGGCCAGCTCGAAATCCTGCGGGTTGAGGTGGATACGAATGTTGTCGGCACCCATCGGCAGCAGTTTCAGCGCCTCACGCAGGACGTGGGTGATCTGGCTCGAATCGCTGCGCAACTCGCGACCGATGACCTGGCGGGTCATGCTGGCGACCAGTTGCACCAGGGCTTTCTCGATCTGGGTGTCCTGCTCGGCGATGGGCTCGAGCAGATGGTTCATGACCTGTTCGAGGCTGGCCAATTTGGCCGCCAGGGCCACTTCGGCCTCCTGGCGAACCTTCAGCTGGGTGCTGTGGAAGCCTTCGCGCTCGCCAGTGGCGAAGCCTTCGTTGTAGGCCTCCTGGCGGATGGCCTCGAGCTCTTCGAGGGTCAGCGGCTGGACTTCCTCCAGCGGCACCTCTTCGACTTCTTCCTCGATAACCTCCGGCTCCGGCTCGGGTTGCGGCTCGGGCTCGGGGTCGAAGCTGGGCAGCGCCCATACATCCACGCCCTCGAGGTCGCGGGCACGGATCAGGTCGCTGGGGTGTTCGGTGGTGGACATGTTTTCAGGTACTCAAAAGCCATCTGCAACCAACGCGCCCCTGTAGGAGCGGCCTTGTGCCGCGAAAGGGCTGCAAAGCAGCCCCTCGATCTCGATGTCACCGCAAAATTGTCGGGGCAGCCTTGCCCTTTCGCGGCACAAGGCCGCTCCTACAGGGGACCGCGTCGCCCCGCTGATCAGATCATTTCCTCGGCGCCCTTGCCGCCCAGCACGATCTCGCCGGCCTCGGCCATGCGACGGGCGATGGTGAGGATTTCCTTCTGCGCCGTCTCCACGTCGCTGACCCGCACCGGCCCCTTGGCCTCCAGGTCGTCGCGCAGCAGCTCCGACGCACGCTTGGACATGTTCTTGAAGATCTTGTCCTTGACCCGCTCGTCGGCGCCCTTGAGCGACACCACCAACACGTCCGAAGACACCTCGCGCAGCAGCGCCTGGATGCCACGGTCGTCGACGTCGGCCAGGTTGTTGAAGACGAACATCAAGTCTTCGATCTGCTCCGACAGGTCGCTGTCGATCTCGCGGATCGAGTCCATGAGCGCGCCTTCCACGGAACTGTCGAGGAAGTTCATGATATCGGCGGCGCGCTTGATGCCACCCAGGGTGGTGCGCGCGGCATTGGAGTTGCCGGAGAACTGCTTCTCGAGGATCTGGTTGAGTTCCTTGAGCGCCGCCGGCTGCACCGTGTTGAGCGACGACACGCGCAAGACGATGTCCAGGCGCACCTTGTGGTCGAAGTTGCTCAGTACCTCGCCGGCCTGGTCGGGGTCGAGGTAGGCGACCACGATGGCCTGGATCTGCGGGTGCTCGTAGCGGATGACGTCGGCCACGGCACGCGGCTCCATCCACTTGAGGCTGTCCAGGCCGCTGGTGTTGCCACCAAGCAGGATACGGTCGATCAGGCCGTTGGCCTTGTCCTCGCCAAGAGCCTGGTTGAGCATCTTGCGGATATAGCCATCGGAACCGACACCCAGGCTGGTCTGGTCGCCGACGATCTCGACGAACTCGCTCATCACCTGCTCGACCTGCTCGCGATGGACGTTGCCCATCTGCGCCATGGCCACACCGACCCGCTGCACTTCCTTGGGCCCCATGTGGCGCAGGACCTGCGCGGCATCGGTCTCGCCGAGCGAGAGCAGGAGGATGGCCGCCTTGTCGACGCGGCTCAGCTTGGCGGTAATGGCTCGATTGTCACTCATCGGCGTTGATCCACTCTTTCACGACCTGGGCCACGCGGCCCGGGTCTTCGGCCACCAGGCCCTTGATTGCGTTGAGCTGTGCCTCGTAACCCTCGCTCGGGCTCGGCAACAGAATGCTTGTCGGGCCACCCAGGCTGACGCGGTCGTTGGCCAGTTCGCCATCCAGACCGATCATGCCGCCCAGCTCCATGTCGCTGTCCGTGGCAGCCTGCTTGCCGCCACCTGTGATGTTGTTGAGCACCGGACGCAGCACGCCGAACACCAGCACCAGGATGAACAGCACGCCCAGCACTTGCTTGACGATGTCCCAGAACCACGGCTGCGAGTAGAACGGAATGTCGACCAGCTCGTCGCCACGGTCGGCGGCGAACGGCACGTTGATCACGGTGACGCTGTCGCCACGGCTGGCATCGAAGCCCACTGCGTCCTGCACCAGGCGAGTGAAGCGCGCCAGGTCCTCGGCACCCCACGGAGTGCGGGTGGTTTCGCCGGTGGCGGCGTCGAGCTTGACCTGGTCGTCCACCACCACGGCCACCGACAGGCGGGTCAGGCGACCTTGCTGCTGACGGGTGTGGCTGATGGAGCGATCCAGCTCGAAGTTCTTGGTGCTCTGCTGACGCTTGTCGCTCGGGTACGGCGCAAGCATCGGCTGGCCGGTGGCCGGGTCCATGATCTGCTGGCCGTTGGCATCCACCAGCGGCTGGCCAGGCTGGATGGCACCGGCCGGCGTGGCGGCGGCCTTGGCGTTCTCGGGCGCGGAGGCGCCGGCCGGCGGCTGGTTGCTCAGGGCACCCGGCACACCTTGCGGGCCCTGGCTGCTGGCACGCTGTTCGTTGACCGACTGCTCGCTGCGCAGCGCCGGCTGGTCGGGATTGAACTGCTCGGAGGTGGACTCGACGGCGCTGAAGTCGACGTCGGTCGACACCTCGGCCTTGTAGCGGTCGTTGCCCAGCACCGGCTGGAGGATATTGTGCACGCGCTGGGTGAGCATGCCTTCCATGCGGCGGCTGTAGTCGAACTGCTTGCCTGCCATGGTCAGGGCGGTGTCCTGCAACTGGTCGGAAAGCAGGTTGCCCTTCTGGTCGACCACGGTCACCTGGGACTTGTCCAGCTCCGGAACGCTGGTGGCCACCAGGTTGACGATGGCCATGACCTGGCCCGCCTCCAGGGCGCGGCCCGGGTACAGCTCGACCAGCACCGAGGCGCTGGGTTTGCGCTCGTCACGCACGAACACCGAGCTTTTCGGGATCGCCAGGTGCACGCGGGCGGCCTTGACATTGTTCAGGCTCGACACGGTACGCGCCAGCTCGCCTTCCAGGCTGCGACGGTAGCGAGTGGCTTCCATGAACTGGCTGGTGCCCAGGCCCTGCTCCTTGTCGAGCAACTCGAAGCCGACGTTGCCATCGCTTGGCGCTACACCGGCGGAGGCCAGTTTCAGGCGCGCACGGGAGAGGTCGTCGGCCTTGACCAACAGGGCGCCGGAGTTCGGCTCCACGCGATAGGGGATATCGGCGGCGGTCAGGGCATCGATCACCTGCTTGGTGTCGGTGCCCGCCAGGCTGCCGTACAGCGGCCGGTAGTCCGGTTGCTGCGACCACAGCACCACGGCGAAACCGATGGCCACGCTGGCGGCCAGGCCGACCAGCAGGCCGACCTGACGCAGCATGGGCATCTGCGAGATGTTTTCCAGGAACGCCATGCCGAACAGCGGCGGCTTGGCCGCTGGCGGACCACTCTTGGCGGGTGCGTTATCGACGACTGCTTCGGCCATGACTCACTCTCGCCCTTATACCGGCATCTGCATGATGTCCTGGTACGCCTGTACCAGCTTGTTGCGCACCTGGGTCAGGGCCTGGAACGACACCGAGGCCTTCTGCGAGGCGATCATCACGTCGGTCAGGTCGACTCCGCTCTTGCCGATCTCGAAAGCGTTGGACAGCTGGGAGGAGGCCTGCTGCGTTTCATGCACCTTGCCAATGGCCTGGCCAAGCATGTCGGCAAAGCTGCTCTGGCCTGGCGCCAGTTCAGGCGCGGCGACAGCCTTGGGCTGGGACATGGCTTCGGCCTGCATGGCACGCATGTCCAACATCAGACGATTGAATTCAACACCTTGGGTCATGGACTTCTCTCTCCGGCTGCCGCACTTTTTTTGACACTCGTGCAGCGAATGGGTTGGAACTAGCAAGAGGAGTGCCAGCCAACCCGAAAATCATTCAAAACGACGCATCAACCGAACAGGCTGGCCTCGACATCCAGGCCCGCGTCACGCATCTGCGCCAGCTTGTAGCGCAAGGTGCGCGGACTGATCCCCAGGCGCTCGGCAGCCTCCTTGCGACGGCCGCGCTCGGCACGCAAGGTGTCGATGATCATCTGGAACTCATGACGACGCATGTCGTCGCCCAGCCCCCCAACCTCGACAACCGGCTCAGCAGGTAATGGCTCAATAGTGGCCACTTTCGGCGCCGACAATGGAATGGCGCCAGCCAGACAGAAATCCGCCGCCTCGATCACACCGCCCTGCTGCAGGATCAGCGCCCGCTGCACGGCGTTATCCAGCTCCCGCACGTTACCCGGCCAGGCATACGCCTGCAGGCACGCCCGCGCCTCGCTGGACAGGCACACCTGGGCATGGCGCATCTTGCGGGCATGGCGCGCCAGCAGGCGCTCGGCCAGCGGCAGGATATCGGCAGGACGCTCGCGCAGGGAGCGCCAGGCCATGGGGAACACCGAAAGGCGGTAGTACAGGTCTTCACGGAAACGACCGGCCGCCACCTCCCCCACCAGGTCGCGGTTGGTCGTGGCAAGGATGCGGATGTCCAGGGCGATGGGCTTGCGCCCACCGACGCGCTCGACTTCGCGCTCCTGCAGCACCCGCAGCAGCTTGGCCTGCAAGCCGAGCGGCATCTCGGAAATCTCGTCCAGCAGCAAGGTGCCGCCGTCGGCCTGCTCGAACTTGCCGGCCTGGGCGGCGATCGCCCCGGTGAAGGCGCCCTTTTCATGGCCGAACAGGGTCGCCTCGAGCATGTTGTCCGGGATTGCCGCGCAGTTGATCGCCACGAAGGGCTGATCCGCCCGCCGCGACTGCTGATGGATGTAGCGCGCCAGCACTTCCTTGCCGGTTCCCGACTCGCCGGAGATCAGCACGGTGGAGTCGCTTTGCGCAACCCGTGCCGCCAATTCCAGCAATTGCCGGCTGGCCGGTTCGCACGCCACCGGCCCTTCGTCATCGCTGCCGGCAGCGCTGCCGACGGCATGACGCGCGACCAGGCCGTTCAGCGCTGCGGGCTCGAAAGGCTTGACCAGATAATCGACAGCCCCCTGGCGCATGGCCTCCACCGCCCGCTCCACCGCCGCATGGGCGGTCATCAGCAACACCGGTAGCTGCGGGTGCTGCCGACGCAGCTGGGCGAGCAGTTGATGACCGTCCATGCCCGGCATGTTCACGTCGCTGACCACCAGGCTGAACGACTCTTCAGCCACCGCCAGCAAGGCCTCCTCGGCACTGCCGACGGCTCGGTGGCAGAAACCGCCGATCTCCAGGGTATCGGCCAACGCCTGACGCAGGACCCGATCATCCTCGACCAGCAGTACCTTGACGCTCATTGATTTACCTCCCCACGGCCGTCGATCAACGGCAACAGCACGGTGACGCAGGTGCCACGACCAAGCCTGGAGCGTAGCTGCAGGGTGCCGCGGTGCGCGCGCACTACTGCCTGGACCACAGCCAGGCCCAGACCGGTGCCGGTCGCCTTGGTGGTCACGAATGGCTCACCCAGGCGCGCCAGCAGCTGCTCGTCGATACCGCTGCCGGCATCGCTGACGCACACGCGCAGATTGTCGTCGCGACGCGACAGGTGCACCTTGAGTTTCGCCGGCCCACTGCTGGCCTGCAGGGCATTTTCGATCAGGTTGAGCAAGGCGCCGACCAGGGTGTCACGGTTGCACAGCAACTCCCCGAGACGACTGTCGCACTGCCAGCGCACCGCATGCCCCTCGACATGGGCATGAGCCGCCTGCTGCAGCGCCTGGAACAACGCCTTCGGGCTGATCCGGTCATTGAGCGGCAATTCCCCGCGGGCGAACACCAGCATGTCACGCACCTGGTGTTCGAGCTCGTGGAGACGCTCCTTGAGGTTGCCGGCAAAGCGCAGCCGGGTTTCGTCGGTCAATACCTGCTGCGGTTCGGCCAGGTGGCTGGCATAGAGCATCGCCGCCGAGAGCGGCGTGCGGATCTGATGCGCCAGGGACGCGATCATGCGCCCCAGCGAGGACAGGCGCTCGTGCCGCGCCAGCTGATCCTGCATACGGCGGGTTTCGGTCAGGTCGTTGAGCAACACCAACTGCCCCGGCTCGGCATCCAGAGAGCGCGTCGCGATGGACAGGCGACGCCCGTCACGCAGGGAGACCTCATGGCCGTCATCGTCACGCGGCGCGAAACTGCGGGCGATCACCTCGCGCCAGCGCATGCCGATCAATGGCTCGCCGAGCAACTCGCAGGCCGCCGGATTGGCTTCGCGCACGCACCCTTCGGCGTCGATCACGATCACCCCGCCCGGCAGCAGGTCGAGCAGGTTCTGCAGGCGATTGGCCAGGCGCTCCTTCTCATCGAGCTCGGCCATGCGCTGCGCACTGACCACCGCCAGCTCGCCCTTGAGCTCGCTGACCCGCGTCTCGAGCATGGTGTAGGACTGGCTCAGCTGGCTGGAAACCTGATCGAACAGGGCGAACGCCTGCTCAAGACCCTGCCGGCTTTCCTGCTCGAGCGGGGTGTGCCCGCGCGGATCGGCGGCATGGGAACGGTGGGCGGCCTGGGGCATCGTGCTCTCTCGCATGGCTGACCGTCATAAAAACGGTATGTTGCCTGCGCTGTAGCAATAGCCGTGCCGGAGATGGGGATAATCGACTGCAGGATCGTTGATCGAAGGCAATGGCCGGGACTGTCACAGCCCCCGACCATTGCGTCCAGGCAAGACGGGATCAGTCGTCCGCCTGTTCCTCGCCACCTTGGCGGCTCATGCCGTACTTGCGCATCTTCTCCACCAGCGTGGTACGCCGGATGCGCAGTCGTTCGGCAGCCCGGGCAACGATGCCGTTGGCATCATCCAGCGCCTGCTGGATCAGCCCCTGCTCGAGGCTGCCGAGGTAGTCCTTGAGGTCCAGCCCCTCGGGCGGCAGCATGGCGTGGCTGGCGAAGTTCGGCGCATGGCCATTGATCGCCACGCGCTCCTCGAGATCGGAGCGCAGGCTGTCGACCAGCTGTTCATCCTCGTCATCCACATAACGGAACTTCTTCGGCAGCTCCGCCACGCCGATCACCCCGTACGGATGCATGATCGCCATGCGCTCCACCAGGTTGGCCAACTCGCGGACGTTGCCCGGCCAGCCGTGGCGACACAACGACATGATCGACGCCGAGTTGAAGCGGATCGAGCCGCGCTTCTCGTGCTCCATGCGCGAGATCAGCTCGTTCATCAGCAACGGGATGTCTTCGACCCGCTCACGCAATGGCGCCATCTCGATCGGGAACACATTCAGCCGGTAATACAAATCCTCGCGGAAGGTCCCGTCCTCGATCATGGTCTCGAGGTTCTTGTGCGTCGCGGCGATGATGCGCACATCGATGCTCTGGGTCTTGTTGCTGCCGACCCGCTCGAAGGTACGCTCCTGCAGCACGCGCAGCAGCTTGACCTGCATCGGCAGCGGCATGTCGCCAATTTCGTCGAGGAACAGCGTGCCGCCGTTGGCCAGCTCAAAACGCCCGGCACGGCTGGTGATCGCCCCGGTGAAGGCGCCCTTTTCGTGGCCGAACAGTTCGCTTTCGAGCAGCTCCGCCGGGATCGCCCCGCAGTTGACCGGCACGAACGGTGCCTCGCGACGCTTGGAGTGGTAGTGCAGATTGCGCGCCACCACTTCCTTGCCGGTGCCCGACTCGCCAAGGATCAGCACGCTGGCATCGGTGTCGGCCACTTGCTGCATCATCTGCCGCACATGCTGGATGGCACGGCTGGTGCCCACCAGGCTGCGGAACAGGTTGGGCTCGCGCTGGCGACCACGCTCGCGGGCCTGGTCGTACATCTCGCGATAGACCTGGGCACGGTGCAGGGAGTCGAGCAACTGGCTGTAGCTCGGCGGCATCTCGAGGTTGGACAGCACACGGCGGCGCAGGTCCTCGGGGAAGTCCGCAGAAGAAATTTCACCCAGAAGCAGAACCGGAAGGAACTCATCCCACCCGGCCACTGTCTTAAGGAGCCCCAGCACGCTGGCCGGGGCATTTACGGTACCGATCAGGACACACAGCACTTCACGGCTGGAAGACAAACCCTCGACCACCTGCTGCCAGTCGTCGCTGGAGCAGGACAGGTTTTCTTCGCCGAGAAAATTCAGGACCACCGCCAGATCGCGGCGGCGTTCGCTGTCGTCATCGATCAGGAGAATCTTGGTTTCACGCCACATGCAATAGCAACTTCCCTAGTCATATCGGCGCCCGAAGGCGTGCACGACATCATTCCGACTGAATGGTCAGTGTTCGGACGTCTGAATTTCGAAAACAGCCACTAGTAAAGTCAAAAAACGGCACACAGTCAAATTTATGGCGCGCTGATTTTTGTGTAACCTGTGGTCAGGTGAACAAATGGTATACCTTTGTCGCGTTTTCTGCCTGACGTATCTTCGCCATCTCGTCGACCACTGATTGACGCTCGCCACTTGCAACTTCGATTAGCTGCCGATAGACAGCCTGCAGCTGCTCCAGACTGGCACGCACCTCATCCTCGTTCGACAACGCCTCGGCCAGCACATCGTCGACGCACAGGCGGCACTCCAGATCCAGCTCGCCAACCGCCTCCCAGTCACGACTGGCCAGGGCGGCGAGCAGCAGCTCGCGGGTCTGGTCGATACGCTCGATCACCTCACTCATGACAACCTCCTGGTTCAGGGCGCCGGCTGCTGTTCGCCGATCGCGTCCCAGCCTTCCTTGACCGTGATCAGCAGACGCGCGACTTCGTCGATGATCTCGGGATCGCTCTTGACGTTGGCCTCGACCAGGCGACGACTCATGTAGGTGTACAGGTTGTCCAGGTCGGTCAGGCTGTCGGCGTGGTTCTCCAGGTCGAGACCCTCGCGCAGACCGCCGATGATATCGATGGCCTTGCCGATCAGAATGCCCTTCTGGGCGATATCCTTGCGGGCAATGGCGCCCTTGGCCTGGGCCAGGCGGTCGAGACCACCCTGCATGAGCATCTGCACCAGGCGGTGCGGACTGGCCTCGGAAGTCTGTGCCACGCCATTGACTTTCTGGTATTGCCGAAGGGCCAACATCGGGTTCATGGATCTACCTCGTTGCAGCGAAAAGGTGCATATACCTCTTGTATCGCCGCCGCGTCAAAAAACTTTAGCCGGAAAAGACAAAGCCCGGCACGCCTGTGAGACGCCGCCGGGCTTTTGTCATGCGCGATCGATCAGGACTTCTTGGCCTGGGCGTTGATCGCCTCGAAGATCGAGGTGATCTGCTCGCCTTGTTTCTTCATCTTGGCCAGGGCGGTATCGAGCGCAGAGAATTTCTTGGTCAGCGACGCAGTCAGCAACTCGGTACGACGATCAAGCGCCGCCTGCTGGTTCTGCAGGTTCCTGGCAGCCTTGTCGAGGTTGCTCTTGCGAGTATCAAGCGAACCACCCGTGGAATTGTACGGATCAATTGCCTTGTTCATCCGCTCGAACAGACCATTGGTGCCGGTGAACAGCTCCTGGATTTCCGAACCGAGCTTCTTGTCGTTCAATGCAGAGGTGAACTTGGTGCTATTGAACTCCAGGGTGCCATCTTTCTGGGTGTTGATACCCAACTGACTGAGCGTGGTCAGCTTGTCTCCTGCCCCCACTTCCGTCAGCACCTTGCGCACATCGGCAAGCAACGACCGGGTAGTCGGGTCGTTGGTCAGCGGACCAAGGCTCTTGACGTTGCCGTTGGCGTCCTTCTCTGGCGTGACCAGCGCAGTAACAGCCTTCTGCAGGGTGTTATAGGCATCGACGAACGACTGCACCGATTTCTTCAGGCCTTCGTTGTCCAGCGCTACAGTAGCCTTGGTGGCATTACCGCCCGTGGAGACACCGGTGAGCTCGAGCGTCAGGCCACTGATAGCCTGGTCGACAGTATTCTTCGGGCTTTTCAGCGCCAGCCCGTCGATGGAAAATTCCGCATCCTGGGCCAGCCCACTGATGTAACCCGCGCCACTTCCGCTAATGGGCTGAGTACCGTTGATGGTCAGCTCCGGAATACCACCGATAGAGATGTCGCTGCCCTTGCCGGTCGTGGTGGAGCTGAACACCAGGCGAGAACCACCCGCCTCATTGATGATGTTGGCGGTGATACCGTTGGCGCTCATTTCCTTGTTGATCTGGTCGCGCACGCTCTGCAGTGTGGCACCGCTGGCGACGTTGACCTTGTAGTCCTTGCCGTTCTGGCTGATGGTCAGCTCACCGGCGCCGATCGCCGTGCTGGCACCACCCACGAACTGCTTGCTGGCGACCTTGGAGCCGGTGGCCAGCTTGTCGACCTTGATATCGTAGGTCCCAGCGACCGCCGAGTTGCTCGACTTGATCTTGACCACTTTTTCGTCAGCGGAAGTGCCAGCGAAGGCATTGAACGAAGGGGCGTTCTTGTCGTTGAGCTTCTTCATGGCGTCCTGGAACGCCGTCAAGGCGCTGCGCAGGGAACCGATACCGGAGATCATCGCGGAGTTGTTGCTCGTCTGCCGAGCAATCTGGTTGGCCTTGGCCGAGGTGTCGGCATTCACCAACACGCTGACGATGTTCTTGATATCGAGCCCGTAGCCCGCACCCGTGTTGGTAGTAATCGGGCTTGCCATGCTGTCGCTCCTCTCTTCGATGAGTCGGCCCCGCTCCTGCAAGACCGACTTGAATCACACATTTGCGTTCGCCGCCAATCAGACCTTGGCGTCGAACAGAATACTTTTGACATCGCTCAGGCTATGGGCGATCCGCAGGGCCTCTTCCGAGGGCAACTGACGAATCAACTCACCGGTTTCACTGGCGATGACCTTGACCACGATCTTACCGGACTCTTCGTCTGTGACGAACTCCAGATTGCGTCGCGTTTCCTTCAGGAACTTCTCGATTTCCGAGACAGCGCCTTTGACATCATTTGCAGCCTGCACCTTGTCGGCGCCCTGCACCTTACCCGGATCCTGCTGCTTCTCGCCATCACCGGAAGTGCCTGGCGACCGCGCAACCGGTTTTTCAGCAACCTGCTCGGCCGTGCGTGCAGCCGGGTAAGACAGGTTCAGCTTGACGCTCATGTCCATGTCCAGCACCTCACAATGAAAAAGGCGGGGAAGCGCCTGGAGAGCACTCCCCCGCCATCAGCTATCAGGCAGATTAGCCCAGCAGCTTCAGGACTGCCGATGGCAGCTGGTTGGCCTGGGCCAGAACCGAAGTCGAAGCTTGCTGCAGAGTCTGCTGCTTGGTCAGCTGTGCAGTTTCAGAAGCGAAGTCGGTGTCCTGTACACGGCCACGAGCGGCTTCGGCGTTCTCGTTGATGTTTTGCAGGTTGTTGATGGTGCTGGTCAGACGGTTCTGCGAAGCACCCAGGTCGGCACGCGAGGTGTTGATTGCCTGCAGGGCGTCGTCGATGGCGCTGACGGCGGCGCTGAAGGTAGCCTGGGCGCTGCTGCTGTCGGCACCGGTGATGCTCTTGCCGGCCAGGGCAGTCAGGGCTGCGCCAGTACCAGTGGTCTTCATTGCAGCGCTGAGGCTGATGGTGATCTGGTTGGCAGCGCCAACGTTCGAACCGACCTGGAAGGTCATCACGCCGCCGGAACCGTCCAGCAGGTTCTTGCCGTTCAGCTGGGTGCTGTCAGCGATACGGTCGATCTCTTTCAGCATCGACTGGAACTCTTTGTCCAGAGCGTCGCGGTCTTGCGAGCTGTTCGAGTCGTTTCGCGATTGCAGTGCCAGTTCACGCATACGCTGCAGGATGTTGGTCTGCTCTTGCATCGCGCCTTCAGCGGTCTGGGCGATGGAGATACCGTCGTTGGCGTTTTTGATGGCCATGGTCTGACCACGGATCTGCGAGGTCATGCGGGTAGCGATCTGCAGGCCGGCGGCGTCGTCTTTGGCGCTGTTGATTTTCAGGCCGGAGGACAGACGGGTCATCGAGGTGCTCAGTGCGTCGGAAGCACGGTTCAGGTTCTTCTGAACGCCCAGAGAGGTGGTGTTAGTGTTTACAGTCAAAGCCATGACGAATTCCTCGTTGGATTGGGTACTACGGCTTCCGGCCTTGGCAATTCGCCGGGTAGGTGGCCTAGAGAACCTTCGTAATGTTTATCGTCGTCAGGGCAGTTTGCTTTAGGGCGATTTCCCAATTTTTTTACTGGCATCCTGCCACCCCAATGAAATCAGGGGTTTGACGCCAAATTACCAACAGCCAAAAACAAAAAAGCGCTGACCGATAACGGGCAGCGCCTCTTCTATATAGACACGCGGAGCTTAGCCATTGCGCTCGATGATTGCCGAGCCCCATGACAGGCCGACGCCGAAACCACTGAGCGCGACACGCTTGCACTGCGAGCCGATCACATGCTTTTCCAATAGCAGCGGAATGCTCGAGGAAACGGTATTGCCGGTCTCGACCATGTCCTTGACGAACTTCTCGCGCTGACGCCCCTCGTCGAAACGCTGCGAGACCGCATCGACGATCGCCGCGCTCCCCTGATGCAGGCAGTAAAGGTCAATATCCTCGGCCTTCAAGTGACTGGCCTCGAGCAACTGCTGCAGGTGCGCCGGGACCTTGACCAGCGCAAAATTGTAGACTTGGCGACCATTCATGAAGAACGTGCCTTGGGTGGTGCGCAAGTGCTCGGCACCCGCCCCATCACTGCCAAACAGCGACTTGCCCAGCTGCCAGGCAGCGTCCTCGCCCATCCAGGTGGCCGTTGCAGCATCGCCGAACAGCATGGTGGTATTGCGATCTTCAGGGTCGACAATCTTCGAATAGGGATCTGCGGTGATCAACAAGCCATTCTTCAGCCCCGCGGCATCCATGAAGCCCTTCATGGCATACAGGCCATAGACATAGCCGGAGCAGCCCAGCGAGATATCGAAGGCAGCGATGGCGGTGGACAAGCCCAGCTTGTTCTGGACGATCGCCGCGGTATGCGGCAGGCCCTCGGCATCGCCATTCTGGGTAACGACGATCACCACATCGATGGACGCCGGATCCAGCGCCGGATTGCCAGCAAACAGCGTACGGGCGGCCTCGACGCACAGATCAGAGGTTTCCTGATCGGCACCCTTGCGCGGCAGGAAGGTCGAACCGATCTTGCCGAAGATGAAATCCTGATCCTTGCCGAATTTCGCACCCTGGGCGTAATTGTCGACACCCTCTACAGGTACGTAACTGGCGATACTTTTGATGCCAATCATTGTGGCTTCCCGATGGAAATGGCGAAAATTCACGGGCTTCGCGACCAAGGCCATACACCCTGCCTACCGTCTCGACGAGGCTGCCCGCTGACTCAATAGATTAGAGATGCACGTTTCGACTGCCAAGTCACTCTCGCAACTCGACTGCGTCCCGCCATGCCGACACCGGAGGTTGGCCGACTTTTTGCTAACCAAGCAGAATTCCCGGTGCGAGACGTCGGTTTCATGGCGAAACCCTGACTGGATACACCGTTCGGCGCCAGGCCTATCAAGCCCTGCTTCCCCTAATTCGTAAAAAGAGCCGACCCGTCCATGGCCAAACCCATCACAGTCACCAGCCCACTGCTGCCTCCACTGGAGGAATTCCTGCCCTACCTGGAAAGCATCTGGGAGAGCAAGCGACTGACCAATGCCGGGCCATTCCATGCGCAACTGGAGCAGGAGCTGGCCGAATACCTGGGGGTAGAGCACATTTCGCTGTTCTCCAACGGTACTCTCGCATTGGTAACGGCACTGCAAGCCCTTCGCGTGACGGGGGAAGTGATCACCACGCCCTACTCCTTCGTGGCAACCGGCCATTCGCTGCTTTGGAACAACCTCAAGCCGGTCTTCGTCGATATCGACCCGCTCACCAACAACCTGGATCCCCAGCGCATCATCGAAGCCATCACGCCGGAGACCACAGCGATACTGCCCGTGCACTGCTACGGCATCCCCTGCGATGTCGAGGCCATCCAGGAAGTAGCGGACACCTACGGTTTGAAAGTCATCTACGACGCCGCCCATGCCTTCGGCGTACGCCAGAACGGCGAGAGCATCCTCAACAATGGCGATCTGTCGATCCTCAGCTTCCACGCCACCAAGGTGTTCAACACCTTCGAAGGCGGTGCCATTGTCTGCAAGGATGAAAAGCTCAAGCGCCGCATCGATTTCCTGAAGAATTTCGGCTTCGTCGACGAAACGGTGATCATGGCCACCGGAATCAACGGCAAGATGAACGAGATCCAGGCCGCCTTCGGTGTACTGCAGCTGCGCCATATAGATGATGCGCTCCAGCGCCGCCGGCGGGTATTCGAACGCTACCGTCAGGCGCTGGAGAGCGTCGAGGGCATCACGCTGTTGCGTCAACCGCAGGGACTGGACTGGAACTATGCCTACTGCCCGATCCTGATTGATGAAGAGCGCTTCGGCACCTCGCGCGACAAGGTCTACCAGCTTTACCGCGACCAGAACATCCTGGTCCGCCGATATTTTTATCCGCTGATCTGTGAGTTCCCGATGTACCGCGGCCTGGCGAGTGCCAACCTCGACCACCTGCCCAACGCCCTGGAAGTCTCGCGCCAGGTTCTCTGCCTGCCTATCTATCCGGATCTCGACGACGACACTCTGGAACAGATCATCGACATCCTGCTGGGAGCCCGTCAGGCATGAGCAACGCAGTTGTGGGCGAACACCGGCGAATCGCGCTCATGCAACCCTACTTCCTGCCGTATCTGGGATACTTCCAGCTGATTGCCGCATCGGACCACTTCGTCCTGTATGACAATGTGCAATTCATCAAGAACGGCTGGATCGAACGCAATCGATATCTGCTGGAGGGCGAGGCGAAGTGGTTCCGCATCTCCCTGACCAAGGACAGTCACACCCAGCAGATCATGAACCGGCGCATCGCCGAGCAATTCAGCCTGGAGGATCTGCTCAACAAGCTGGAGTTCGCCTATCGCAAGGCCCCTCGTCGCGAACCGACGATGACCTGGCTCGAAGGCCTGCTCGCACCAGCGGCAGACAGCATCGCGACCCTCAACGAACGCCTGCTCAAGGCATGCTGCTCACTCCTGGCGATCGACACCCCCATTTCACGAGCCAGCGAGCTCGGACCCGGCAAAGGCCTGCTGGGCGAAGAGCGGGTCATCGAAATCGTCCAGGCGTGCCGCGGCACCCACTACCTCAACCCTGTCGGTGGCGGCCACCTGTACCAGGCCCAGGCCTTCGGGCAGTCCGGCATCACCCTTGAGCTGCTTCACGCCAGCCTGCCACCCTATGCCCAGGGTAGCAGTCGCCCATTTGTTGCCGGCCTGTCGATCCTTGATGCCCTGATGTTCCACGAGCCCGAAAACGTGGCCGCATGGGCAAGACTTGGCGAGATCCAATATGCCTGACGCCATCGGTGGCTACTTCGAACTGGAATTGCGCAAGGGCCAGACGCCCTACCCCCAAGCCTCGGCCTTCAACAGTGCGCGCGCCGCTTTTCGCGCCCTGGTGCAGGCCCGGGCTCCACGCCGCATTCACCTGCCGTACTACATCTGCAACGTTCTCGAGCAAGCCCTGCAAGGCCTGGAGGTCGAACTATGCCGCTATGGGCTGGACGCCGACCTGAGCCTGGCCGCGCCGCCCGGACTGACGAGTGACGAGGCCTTGTTGTACGTCGACTACTTCGGGCTCAAGGGAGACTATGTTCGCCAAGTGCTTGCTCCACGATACGGATACCAGTTGATCGTGGACAACTCACAAGCACTGTTCAGCGACGCCCTGCCCGACATTGCCACGATCTATTCGCCACGCAAGTTCGTCGGTGTTGCCGATGGCGGCTGGCTGGTCAATGGCCCGGCCGAATTGCCTACCCCACCGCAAGGCACTTCCCTGGATCGATTCGGGGCATTGCTCGGACGCCTGGAGCAAGCTGCCGAGCACCATTATGTCGATTACCAGGCCAACGAGGCATCGCTCACCCGGCAAGGCGTCATGGCCATGTCCACCAGTACCGCGCGGGTGCTCGACAGCATCGACTACGCGCAGGTCAAGGAGCGGCGCGGCAACAACTTGAACGTCCTGCGCCAGCATCTCGACACCTTCAACAGCTTCCGCTATTGGCCAGATGCCATTGTTCCGGCGCTGTGCTACCCCTTGCTGCTCGACTCGGCATCCGCGGCGGGCAGCTTGCGCCAGCACCTGCTCGAACAGGCCATCTACGTTCCCTGCTACTGGCGGGAACTCATCGACAATCCGGCGACACCTCCTATGGAGCGCCATCTGGCCGAATGCCTGTTACCGCTTCCCCTGGATCAACGCTACGACGCAAAAGACATGCAGCGACTGGCTGACGCCGTCATCACTCATCTGAGGAAATCATGAGCATCAAAGGTCAACGCATCGTGCTGAGGGCACTGGAACTCGAAGACCTGCCTGCACTGCACCGCTGGTCCAATGACGAGGCCCTGTGGAGCTTGCTGGGTGGCTGGCACTTCCCGGTTTCTCGCGAAGCACAGAAGGAATGGCTGCTAGGGCTCAAGAATGACCCGATGAATCAGCGCTTCGGCATCGAGACCCTAGACCACGGACTGATCGGCACTGCAAACCTGGTCGGTATCGACTGGAAGAACGGCACCGCCGAACATGGAATGATGATCGGTGACTCGACACTGCGCGGCAAGGGCTATGGCACCGAAGTCATCGGCACGGTCATGCGCTATGCCTTCGACGAACTGGGCCTGCACCGGTTGTGGACGACGATCATCGAATACAACGAAGCGTCCCTGGCAACCTATACCCGCAAAGTACCCTGGACCATCGAGGGCGTGCAGCGTCAATGGTACTACCGCAAGGGTCGTCGCTGGGACCGTGTCGTCCTCGGCGTCACCGTCGACGATTACCGCAACTGGCTCGAGCAGCAGGAGCAAGACCGATGAACGCACTACATGAGGAACTGCGACTCAACGGCTATGCCTGTGTACCCGAGCTGATTGGACAGCCACTGCTCGATCAGTTGCGTGACGACCTGAGTGCCGCCATTGATCGTTGCCGCCAGGTCCAACTGGAGAACGGCATCACCCAGCGCACCGAGCAGACAGCCCATCATATCCTGACCTCGGACAGCCGATTCATCGAGCTGCTGGCCAGGCTCGCGCACTGGGGACTGACTGACGCTCTCACGCACATGCTTGGGGGCCTGCCGATCCTCAACTCCTTTGGTGGCCTGAACAATCTCAGCAGCACCGACGCTTATGTGCGAAACGTACACAGGGATGTTCGCTCATGGTCCGCCGAACACATGCAGATGGCCCAGGCCCTGGTGCTGCTTGACGATTTCACCGTCGACAACGGCGCAACACTGTTCCTGCCAGGCTCGCATACCGCGCCTGACAAACCCACTGACGTCGACTTCGAGACAGGTGCCAACAAGGCGCTCGGCAAGGCCGGCTCCATCTACCTGTTCGACTCGCGGATCTGGCATGCGGCCGGCATCAACCGAACGCCGGATCCACGCCGCTGCCTGACGCTGACATTCACTCGCAGCTACTTCAAACCGCAATTCGATTATTGCCGGGCATTGGGCGATACGTTCTGCATCGCCCAGCCGGCGGCCGTGCAACAACTGCTCGGCTGGCACGCCCGGACCCCTACGACCCTCCATGAGTGGTACCAGCCTGAAGATCAGCGCTTCTACCGCAAGAACCAGGGATGAGCCCCATGACCACACGCGACTACAACCAGGAATTCCAGGACAACGCCCATCGCAGCTATTTCTATGACTTCGATGCGCGGCTGCGGCGCTACATGCTGGAAACCTTCTCACCCTGGCTGCTCGACGGTGCGGCACTGGAGATGGGGTGCTTCGAGGGCGCCTTCACCGCATTGTTCGCCGAGCGCTTCAAGGACCTGACGGTTATCGAGGCCGCCAGCGACCTGATCGAAGTGACCCGCAACAGGGTCGATGCGCCGATCAAGTTCGTCTGCAGCACCTTCGAACAAGCACAGCTCGAACCACGCTACCAGAACATCTTCCTCATCCACACCCTCGAGCACCTCGACGATCGCCGCCAGGTGCTGGAGCGCGTGCGCAACTGGCTGGCACCGGGGGGACGCCTGTTCATCGCCGTGCCCAATGCCAATGCGCCGTCGCGCCAGATCGCCGTGAAGATGGGCCTGATCGAACATAACAGCGCGGTTACCGAAGGTGAGCGCCTGCACGGCCATCGCATCACCTACAGCCTCGACACCCTGGAGCAGGAAGCACGTGGCGCAGGCTGGCGAATCGCCCAGCGTGGAGGCGTGTTCTTCAAGCCACTGGCCAACTTCCAGCTGGACCAAGCCCTGCAAAGCCAATTGATCGATGACCGTTTCATGGACGCATGCCAAGCCCTGGGCATGGTCTATCCCGACCTGTGCGCCAGTGTCTATGTCATCTGCGAACTGCCTGACAAAGCACCGGAAAAGCCATGATCAACTCAGCCCTGCACGGTAAGCCGCGCCACCCGTACTACGTCTTTGCCCCCGACTACCGGGAAACCTCGTCGGGCATCTGTGTGCTGCACTACCTCTGCCACGCCCTGAACTTGGCGGGGTATGAAGCCTACGTCAGCCAGTGCGTCACCAACCCCAATTTGCGCACTCCGATCCTCACGGACGAAGTGCGCCAGCATCACCAGGCCATAGGCCTGGCGCCGATCGCGGTGTATCCGGAGGTGCTAGACGGCAACCCCCTCGGCACACCTATAGTGGCGCGCTATATCCTCAACCGTGAAGGCTTCCTGACCGGCCGCACGATCGACGCCCAGGACAGCGACCTGTTCTTCTATTACACCCAGGATTTCGGCGCAGATGCCAACAGCGATGACTTGCTGCTGCTGCCGATCATCGACTCCGAACTGTTCTCGCCACCACTGGAGCCGGTCGAACGCAGCGGCCACTACCTGTACCTGAACCGCATCGATCGATCGCTGGTCGACCTCTCCCTGCTACCGAGCGACGTACAGATCCTCAGCCTGGCCAATCCGAAGTCCCTGGCGGAACTCGCGGAGATCTTCCGCACGGCCTCGGTGCTCTACAGCTACGAAATCTCCGCCACTTGCACAGAGGCCATGCTGTGCGGTTGCCCGGTCATCTACCTGCCCGGTGGCCATGTCAAGAGCCAGCCATTCACCGAACAGTTCGGCAATGCCGGGTCGGCGCTCTACGATGAACCGGGCGGGCTGGAGCGAGCCCGTGCGACAGTCATGCAGGCGCGCGCACGCTGGCTGGACATCGAGAAGGCTTTCTGGCCGCAACTGCAGCGTTTCCTGGATATTACCCAGCGTGCGGCCGTCCAGTACGTCTGCGATCACCGGGTGCCCTCCGTGAAGGATTGGCTACGCCAGCGGCAAACGACCCCCGCTCAGCAGCGCCTGGTCGATGCTCGTCGCCAGGCGTTGCGCGGGCAGACCAGCCTCACGGTACTGGTGCGCGACAAGCACGGCGAGGCACGGGCGCTCGACGATACCCTGGAAAGCCTTGCCTGGTGGAGGTCGAGCAGTTCCATCGACCTGCGCACCATTGTCCTGAGCACCACTGCCACACCAACACGCGCAGACCAAGACACGCACTGGCTGCATGTCAGCTCACCCGGTGCTATCGAGCTCAACGAGGTCTTGCAAGGCGATGACAGTGATTGGTTGCTTCTGCTCGATGCCGGTGACGAGATCCTGCCATCGGGCGCCTTGCTGCTCGACCTCGAACTGGCCGGCGCGCAAAACTGCCGGATGATCTATTGCGATGGTATGTTCCGCTCGGCCGAGGGCCCTGGCGCAGCCCTTCGCCCGGGTGTCAACCTGGACTACCTGCTGAGCCTGCCATTGGTCATGGCCTCGCACTGGCTGGTCCGCCGCTCGCTGGCAGTGCAGGCCGGCGGCTACGATGCAACGCTCCCCGACGCGCTGTCACTGGACCTCGTGCTGCGACTGATCGATATCGGCGGACTTGATGGCATCGCCCATCTGGAAGAGCCGCTGGTCGTCAGCGATTTACCAGTGGTCGTGGAAAACCAGGACGAGCGCGAGGCGGTGCTGCGCCACCTGGCCAACCGTGGCTATGCCCAGGCCGAAATCGTGGAAAATCCACCTCGCCATTACCACGTCAAATATCGGCATGCGCACCAGCCGCTGGTCTCGATCCTCATTCCGACTCGCGACCAGCTGCCACTGCTGCGCCGTTGCATCGAGAGTCTTCTGGAGAAGACCCGTTACCCACATTTCGAAATCATCCTGATCGACAATGACAGCCAGTTGCCGGAAACCCTGGAATGGCTGCAGCTCATGGCGAACATCGCCGCAAGCAAGCTGAGCGTACTCAACCACCCAGGGCCGTTCAATTTCAGCGCCATGAACAACCTTGCCGCCTGCCATGCCCGCGGCGAATACCTGCTGTTGCTCAACAACGACGTGGCGATCCTCAACGACGACTGGCTGGATGAACTGCTCAACCATGCTCAACGCCCGGAAGTCGGCATCGTCGGCGCCAAGCTGCTCACACCAACGGGGCATGTCCAGCATGCCGGCCTGATTGGCGGCCTGAACGGGCCAGCCGGCAGCCCCAACGCCGACCAGGCAGCCCATGATGGCGGATACCTGCAACGCCTTCTGGTCGACCAGAATGTCAGCGCTGTCAGCGCCAGTTGCCTGATGATTCGCAAGGAAGTCTACGAAGCCGTCACGGGCATGGACGAAGCGCACTTCCAATTGACCTGCAATGACCTGGACCTGTGCCTGAAGGTCGGTGAACTCGGCTACCTCAATGTCTGGACACCCCACGCCCTGCTACTTCACGAAGGTGGCGCGACCTGGTCCGAGGCTCGCAAGGATGCACGCTTGCGCCAGCGCTTCGCGCAAGAGCAGCACCACGCCCAGAAGAAGTGGCTGACGACCCTGGCCAATGACCCGACCTACAACAAGAACTTTGCCCTCAGGGGCACTGGCTATTCGTTCGAGGCCTTGCACGACCTCACCTGGAAGCCTCTCTGCTGGCGCCCACTGCCCGTGGTGCTGGCCTATGCCGCGCTTGACGAACAAGTAGCCTCGGAGCGCCTGAAACCGGTCTTCGGCGCCTTGCGCGACGCCGGCCTGATCGATGGCTGCCTGAGCACGCGCGCGCTCAGCCCGGTCGAGGTCGAGCGTCTGCGCCCGGACGTCATCGTCATCCAGCACCAGAATGACCGCCGCCGCCTCAAGCTGATCAGCCAAGGGGTGGAACTGTCACAGGCCTTCAAGGTGCTCGAGGTCAGCGGACCAATCGCCGGCCTGGGGGCTGGAGCCGCCTCGACCAGCATGGAGCTGGAAATTCTGACACAGGCCATGCGCCTGGTGGATCGGGTCGTCGTGCCGACGCAAGCCATGGCCGACGCCCTTGCGCACATGCACCCTGACATCCGCGTGATCGGTACCCGCCTGGACGCACGCTGGGCCAGCCTGCCATCCCCGGCAAACCTGGACGGCAAGGTACGAGTGGGCTGTGGTTTCTCCGCCAGACACCCGCGAACGTCGCAACTGGCAGAAAACCTGGTACGCCGGTTTGCCGACCAGGTGGACTGGATCCTTTGGGGCGACGTGCCGCATCACCTGCATGGCTGTGCGCGTGAAATTCATCCAGGCAATGTCCAGTACACGCCCAGGATGCTGGCCAGCCTGAACCTGAACACGGCCTTGGCGCTGCGCGCGGATGACCCGGCCGAACAATTCAATGACGCCTTGCCTCTACTGCAATTTGCCGCCTGCGGCCACGCGGTGATCTGCAGCGATGTCGAGTCATTCCAGGTCGACCTCGATGTCATGCACGTACGTAATGAACTGGACGCCTGGGCACAGATGCTCGAACGCCACCTCGGCGATACCCGCGACCACATCCGAAAGCCCGAACAGATCGGCTTGCTGGATGAGTCGCACCTCCAGGACTGGCAACTGGCCTGGTCGCCGAACTGACCGCGCCATGTAATATCGACACAGGGGCTACCTACCTCGATAGCCCATCGCAAACCGCAAAAATCCGATGCCTGAAAGGGCATCGGATTTTTCATGGGCCTCGTTCGGCCACGATGCGGATCAGATTCCTGTGTCACTGAGGATCGACGGCTGGTCCATCGTCGAAGAAAGCCTCGACGCCTGCGATCCAGCCTCTGACATTCGCCGAAGATGAAAAAATGCCAGTCAGTTTGACTGACTGGCATTGATCCAGATGCCCGTGCTGCCGGCGAGTGCGCCAGTCAAATCAACTGTTCGAGCCAACCGAGGGAGGCAGACAGCCCCTGCTCATCGCTCAGGCGATCAAGCCCTCTCGACCCTACGAAAGCGGCAGGCCACTTCGCAGCCAGGAGCGTGGCGACTTCATCATCCAGAGCAGGCAATCCAGCTGCGAGCAATTGTGCCTTGGGCGTCCAGACAGCCAACAACCCTGCTTCGCGAACCGCCAGGCTCAAGCCGATGCCGATATCCCCGGCGAGCGGCAGGCCACCACAATGTTCGAACGCATCCCTGCTCACCATAAGGCAACCATCGGACACCGCCGGGCACGCACGTACCGACAGTGGCCATTGCACCGCGACGCTGTCCGCTTGCGACAGATGCAGCCAGGGCGAATACACCCGAGGACCGGCCAGCAGTTCGAAACCTGCGTGTGCCAGCGTCCCGTCAGCCGCCCACAGGCTGGCGCCGACAACGCCAACCTCTGGCCTCTGCGCCTCGTTCAACAGCGATTCGATCCAGGCAGGCGTGATTACCTGGCAATGCGGCGACAGCAACACCAGGTAATCGCCACGCGCCTCGCCAGCCGCCAGACCAAGCAGTTGCTGACGCGTGGCACCGGCTTCGCCAGCGACGACCCGCAGGCGGCCACCGAATGCCTGAAGCGCTTCGGCCTGGTCTGCGCAAGGTTGCCCGGGAAGCGCCAGCACCACTTCGTAGCGCGGATAGCGAGTTCGCTGAAAAATACCGGTCAACCAGGTAGGCTCGACCTCGCCCGCCAGCACGATGCTGACCATCGGTGTGGCGCTATGGCGGAAGTCGATTGCCAGCCCCCCCGCCCCTGGCTCACTGATCTGAGGACGATAGCCCAGCTGGGTGAGGTGGCGATTGAGGATCTTGCGCGCCTCCTCGGTAAATACCGAGGAAGGTTGCCGGCTGACCACCAGGTAGTCATCCATGTGTGCCAGGCTGGCAACTCCGTGATGCTCGACCAGGCGCAGCAGCAAGTCATACTCCAGGGTCTGCGGGTCAGTGCCGTTGTAACCGTCCAGGTCGAGCACCGCCTGTCGACGCACCAGCCAGTGTCGCGCCATCAGCCCCGGCTGGCTACGCAACAGATCCAGGTCGCTGCCAGGCCGGCGCACCGCGAACAGGCGCCCATCAGTGTCACGCTGGACTTCGTCGGCGGCGATAGCCTGGCAAGCCGGGGCCTGGGCAAGTTCAACCGCCAGGCGCATCAACCCGCCGGCAAGAAGCACATCGCCCGCCTCGAGCAGCAACAGCCACTCACTGGGCAACTGGCGCAGCAACTGGTTCAAGTGCGAAACCCAATTGCCCTCGCCGACCTGGATGAAGTGCAAGGTATCGCGCGCGGTGGTAATTGCCGGTGGCTTGCCAGCCTTGAGCACCACCAGCTTGAAATTGCGCAGGCCACTGGCCAGCAGGCTGTCGAAGGTCGCCTGCAAGGCCAGGTCATCGTTTTCCAGGTCAAGCACGACAAATGCAATCTGTGGCGCCGGGTGTTCGGCCAGGTGGGCCAGCACTCGCTTGCGCGCTGCTTCGTCCGGGGTGGCCGCGTCGATCGCCGCGAGTACCTGCCCCGATGGTGTGTCGAGCAAGGAGTGGCGAGTCTCGCTATCCGGCACCTCAAGCAGGCGTGCGATCCAGTCATTCATCTCACGGGCATGATGCGCATTGCCCTCTCCAGTCAGCATCGGCTCGAGGCGGCGGCATACCTGGAGGTTGAACAAGCCCAGCCCCAGCGCTTTCCAGTAGCGCTCCTGCAGGCTCTCGCGGGTGTCATTGGGGTGCATCACCAGCAGGTCGCGCTGACGGACCCACGCCCCCTCGAGGGCATGCCGGTGGCGCTTGCCGGTCGGCCAGGCGTGACAAAGGAACTCCACCTCGGTCAACCGATCGAACAGCGGGCGACTGTAGTAAGGCAGTTCCACATGCTGACTGGGTTCGAACGAACGCACCGGGTCATCGATCACGCTGGTCCAGCGCGAGGTGAAAAGCAGCGGCTGTTCGCCCTGGCTCCAGGTTTTGCGTATGAAGCGATTGAGCGTTTCGAAGCCATCATCATCGGACAGCACGCCCTGATCCCCACCACCCCACTGGCGCAGGATACGCACGGTCTGGATCAGTCGCTCCTCGCGCACGGCAGGGGGCAGGCTCTCAGGCCGCGACTCGCAGACCACGTCGGTCTGCTCGAGATGGGCGACCGTCCCACGTAGCAGGATTGCGCAAGACAGCGCCACTCGCCAGCCTGCAACATCAAGCCCCTCTGGCAGCGACACCAGTGCGGCCTGCAGCGCCTGCGTGCGGATTACCGCGCGCCAGGCTTGTTGCTCGGCGTCAGCGTGGCGTCGCAGCCGATCAAGGACACCCTCGCCCGCCTGCGTGCAGAACACCGCCCCCACCTTGTGATAAGTCAGCTGGCTATTGCCCGGCGCATAGGCCAGGGCATGGCCTTGCACGGCCATCACCTCCGGCTGGGCATGCAGGTACCGTGCAGCATTGTCCAGCGCGGCACCCAGGACAAAGTCGGCATCCAGCGCCAGGCACACGAACGGCGTCGTCACCTGTGCCAGCAACTCGACCAAAGCTGCGGCATCGACCACCGCCGACGACGCCAGGCCCAGGCACGGCACGCCGGAGCGACGGTAGTAGTGCGCCGCGCGAGCACGGTGATCCGCCTGGTCATGTCCGAGCAGGACGACGGTCACTTCATCACGCGACCCAAGTGTAGTTTCGTTCATAGGGCACCTGTTCATGGGGTTCGGCACCTGGCTTGGCCAGGCGCCAGGATTCAGTCAGCCAGCCAGGCGTTGGCCCAATGCTGCAGATGGTGTTCGTTCAGTACGTAGTCACGCAGAACCGCCTCGCGTAGTGCATCACCCTGGCGGTAGCTGGCCATCGGGTCGGCAAGGTGCATGCGGATTGCATCCAGCCACTGCTCGGTGGTGTTCTCGCGAACCCTCGTGCAGGGAAGGTAGCCTGCATATGCCTTGGTGTCGGTGCAGATGACCGGGAAGCCGCACGCGCCATATTCCAACAGGCGCAGGTTGCTCTTGCAGTCGTTGAACAGGTTCTGCTCCAACGGCGCCACCGCCAGGTCCAGGTTGAGACTGGCCAGCTTGCGCGGATAGTCCGCGAACGAGATCCCTGTGTGAAACTCCTTGACGTAGGGCAGCAGCGCCTCCGGACACATGCCGAAGAACACCCAGTCGACTTCGCTGGCCAAGGTCTTGATCACATCCAGCATCAATTCCAGATCACCGCGGTGACTGGTACCCCCTGCCCAACCCACACGCGGACGTACGCTGGTCTGGCGCTGGCTGGTCAGTCCGCTCCACAGCGATGCGGCGAGCATGTTGGGGACGACACGGATGTCCTGGTGCATGCTCGACAGCGCGTCGGCCAGTGGCTCGGTGGAGACCACCACCCGGTCGCACAGGGAAATCGCCTTGCTGACCAGCTCACGCATGTTGCTCGGCATGTTGCGCGCATGGTCGTTCTTCTTCGGTGGATCGATGATGTAGTCGTCCAGCTCGTAGATGCGCCGCGCACTGGAAAAGCGCTTGTACTGTTCGATATCCCTGACGTTGGCGGGCAGGTAGCGGCACTGCAGGATCACCACATCGGGCTTTTCCCGCTCGAGGTCGATCAGCCCCGGCGCGCTGTAGTCGATACGCCCCTGGATCCAGCCCGACCGCTCCAGCTCATTGAACGGCTGGACCACTCGATAGTGTCCGACCGCCGAGGTGCTGCTCGGCAGCGCCAGGACAGACGGCATGGCCCGCGCGATGAACGGATCCCACCCACCCCGCAATCCAGGGTCGAAGTTGAAATTCGGCAACTTGAGGCTGAGGTTGCGGTTGTAGGCCGGATCATTCGCCACCCAGGCCAGCCAGCGCGCATACAAGGCATCACGGTCGTCCTGCCAGCTTCGCGGCGAGCTTTCCTCGGCCGCCTGGGCGCCCAGCCTGGCCACACGCGCGAACGGCGTCCACACCGACAGATAACCGGCCGCCCGCGCCCGCAGGCACAGGTCGGCGTCGTGCAGCGATGCCTGCAGCGCGGCAGTGTCCAGCCCCCCCAGCTCGGCGAACAGTTCACGCCGCACCAACAGGCAGTCCAGGCTCAGCGCGCTCCAGTTCTGTACCAGGCTCAGCCGGTTCATGTAGCCGTCTTCGTTCACCGGGCAGCCCAGGAATGGACTGGCCGCCGTGGCCTGCATCCCCAGGACCAGGCCCGCCGAAACCACGGCCCCACTGTTGTCGAACAACTTGGGCCCGACCATCCCGACTTCGGGACGCTGGCCAAGCTGCAGGAGCTCGGACAACCACTGCGGTTCGAACAGCACGCAGCCGGCATCCAGCAGCAACAGGTAGTCGCCCCGAGCGTATACACTGCCCTCGTTGAAACTCTGCGCTCGACCCTGGGCGGCACTCTCGAGTACCCGCAATTGCTCACTACCCAGATCCCGCAAGCCGTCGAGCCAGGCACGCACATCATCCGACGTCCCGACGCTGGCGACCAGCACCACCTCGAAATCGGGATGCGCGGTACTGGCCAGCACAGACTCGACGCACCGCACCAGCACCGCCAGGTCGCCAACGGCAGGAATGATGATCGACACGCTCGCGACCTGGGGGTGCAGGTAGGTGACCCGGGTCATCAGGCTGCCAGCAATACCCTGCACCTGCGCGTCCACACCCAGGCGCCGCAGGTGTGCCTCCAGCACCCGCGGCGCCTGGACGTGGCCTGCAGTGTCGGCCAGCCATTCGACATAGCCGTGTCGGCACTGCACCAACACCTCTGGGATATGCTCGACCACCTGCAGGCCGTGAGCCTCGATCATTCGCCACAGCAGGTCGTGAGGCGCCAGGCTTTCGAAGCCGACGTCAAAGCCCCCAAGCTCACGCACCGCCGCATTGTTGAATGCCAACAGGCGCCCGACGTAGGGCAGGCTGCGCATCAGGTCGAGGTTGAAGTCCGGCTTGAAGATCGGTGCCGACGCGGCGAGGCTGTCGTTGGCACCCTCATCGATGTACAGGCACAGGCTGTCACCACGCAGCGCCATGCGCTCGGCCATGATCACCAGCGCATGGGTATGCAGGCAGTCGCCAGCACGCAGCAGGAACAGCCAGTCGAGTGACGGACCGTCAGCCAGCCAATGGTTGAGCGAGATAAACTCGGCATCGCCGCGCACCAGGTAACGAACACGGTCTTGCACCGGCCGTTCAAAACCCTCAGGCGTCACTACCAGGACTTGTTGGGTCGGGTAGGATTGCTGCCAGAGACTGTCCAGCGTCGCACGCAATACCTTTTCGTCACCTGCCTCACAGTACACCACCACCGCGATACCCGGCTGGCTTGGCCATTGCTCCACACGTTTGGGCAAGAGCCGTTCCTGCCCGGAGGATAGCCGGCGATGCTCGAGCCATTCAGCGTACAGCTCGGCAAAACTCAGGCTGTGGGTACCGATCTGCTGGTTGAAGTTGGCCATCTGCGCCCCGAAGAAGCGCCGAAGATCGAGCTCGTCCCACTTCTGCTGGGGGTTTTCCAGGTAGTCCGCCAACGGCATGTAGCGTACCCAGCCGTGGGCGGGCGCCGGCTCGGCATTACGTTCGGCGAGCATCTGCAGCAGCCACTGGGTGTCGCTCTTGTACGCCTCGACCATGGTGCCTTGATGGCTAAGACGCCCCGGACGCACTCGTTCCAGGCTCAGTACCTGCTCCAGGCTGGCCAGCTGTCCCCTGCGCAGAACGCAAGCGTAGAGCGCCAGGTCCAGGCGAGCGGAAAAACCCTGCCCATCCTGCACCAGGGTGGGCAGGTACGCCGCGACCTGGTCACGGCGCAGCAAGGCGTGGCTCAAGCCACCGAACAGGTTGGGTGCATCATCGGCGACGCTTTCCAGCAAGTCGGTGCCGTGCAGCACCGCACTGTGCACGGAAATCACGAAGTTCAGCGCACGTGAAGGCAATAGTACGTCATCGGCGGCGCACAACAGGCGCTGGCAGATGACCATGCTGATCTGTTGCGATTCGCCGAGCACACTGGCCTGCTGGCTGATACAGCCGGCAAACAGCGTGTCATCGTCACAGAGGAACTTGATCAGCTCGCCCGAGGCGTGCGTCAGGCAAGCCAGCAGGTTGCGGGCGAAACCAAGGCGCACCGGGTTGCGTACGTAGCGCAAGGGAGCTGGCGAAGTGACCCGCAGCTCATCGCAGATCGCCTCGATCTCGCCCCCGGGGCTGTCGTCGCATACGACGATCTCCAGATTCGGGTAATCCTGGGCGATCGCGCTGGCCAACGTGCTGCGGAAAAACTCAGGATTGAACGCGGGAATGGCAATACTGACGAGGGGTTGTGCGCTCACGGGTACTCACTCAAGGCAAAGGTTCGCTGACAGGGCTGGATGCCCTGCCGGGCGTCTGGTCAGGCCCATGGCACCTTCGAGGAGCCGCCTCACCCTGCCGAAAGGCGGACGAGACGGCTTCGTGGATCAGATGTAGTTGACCAGCGACAGGCCGGCGATCTTGGCGAAGGACTGCATCGAGGCCTGCAGCATGTTCTTCTGCATTTCCAGGCGCAGCATCACTTCGGCCGGATCGCTCTCGCGGATCGAACTTTGTGTCTTGGTGTTCTCGCCAGCAAGCGCCTCGTTGGTTTCAGCCTGTACATCCAGCGCCTGGCCACGACCACCGATGGCAGAGATCGACGACGACACCTGGTTCATGCCGCTGGCGATATTGCCCAGCGCCGCGTCCTGCGCGGCGAGGAAGTTCTGCCGCGCCACCGGATCATTGTCCTGTGGGGTGCTCAACGCGGTCCGCAGTTGGCTGATGGTGTTGAGGATGTTCTGGTTCTGATGGGTGTCCGCCTTGACCGCGAACGAGTCGCCGGCATTCGGAGCGCCTGCCAGGTCGAACGTCACACCGGCAGCAGTGGCCGTGGTGCCACTGAGCGTGCCGCTGGAGATCGGACGGCTGTCGGCGGTCATCGGCGAGGCATACAGCTCGAAATCGGTGGCGCTGGTGAACTTCAGCACCGCGCCGCCCCCCGGGAACGCAGCCTTGTAGGCGGTCGGGTCGCTGATGGTCGCATCGGTGATCTGCGCCGACGAGGTATTGCCCGGGCTGCGGGTACCGGCGATCGAATCGGCCTTGGAGCTCAGGTTGAAGCTGTGACCGGCGATGGCGGCATCCGGGTTGGCTTCGTCACCCGCCTGGAAGCTGATCTTCAGGCGCAGGTCGACACCGCGGAAGCTGATGGTGGTATTGGTACCCTTGGGATCGAACTTGCCACCCTGGCTGGCTTCCAGGGTCACATCGTTGCCGCCGGCATCGAGGATCTTGTACTCGGTGCTGCTGGTGAACTGGACGCTGTAGGGTTCGCCACTGCGGAAGCGGTCGTTGTAGGTGGTGTTACCGGACACCTGGCCGTTGGACAGGCTGACCCGGCCGTCATCGGTGGCCGGCGCGGTCAGGCGGGTCTCGCTGCGGCTGGTGTTGAGCGCCTGCTCGAAGGCGCTGTAGCCGGTCTCGTTGGCGGCCAGGCTGAGCATGTCGCCGACCTGCAGCATCAGGTTGCTCTGGTCGCCCTGGTAGCTGTAGGTGCCGTCGGAGTTGCGCACGTAAGGCTGGGTATCGCCCTTGGAGCCGGAGAACAGGTACTTACCGTTCTCGTCCTTGCTGTTCATCAACGAGAACAGCTGGTCTTCCAGCGAGGCCAGTTCGGAGGCGTTGGCCTTGCGATCGGCGTCGGTGAAACTGGCGTTGCCGGAGCTGACAGCCAGTTCGTTGACGCGCTGCAGGATCGAACCGATGGCGTTGAGCGTGCTTTCACTGCTGCCCAGCGCGTTGCGCACGTTGGTGATATTGCCCTTGTACTGGTCGAGCATGTTCTGCTGCTGCTCGAGCTGCAACAGGCGCGCGGCGCCGACCGGATCGTCGGCGGCGGTGCGCACGCGAATGAAGTCGCTGGCTTCCTGCGTCGTCTTGTTGACGTTGCCGAAGGTGCGCTCGTAGTTGGCGCTGCTGCTGTTGTAGAACTGCGGGGTGGAGATGCGCACGGTCTACGGCTCCTTAAAGGCTGTTGATCAAAGTGGCGAAGGTTTCCTGGGCCGCCTTGATGATTTGCGACGACGCGGTGTAGTACTGCTGGAACTTGACCAGGTTGCCGACCTCTTCGTCCACGGACACGCCGGAGCTCGAGTTGCGGCTGGTCAGGGCGGAGGATTGCAGCGCCTGGGTGGCGTTGCTGTCCATCTCGGCCTGGTTGGTCTTGCCACCGACGTTGGACACCAGCTTGGCGTAGGCATCGGTGAAGCTGATGCCCTTGCCGTCGGCACCGGTATCGACGGTGGGTTTGGTCTGCAGGTTGATCACCGACTGGGCGTTGCGGTTGTCGGCCGAGCCGGCACCGGTCAGCGAGACGGTGTAGTTGTCGCCGCCCTTCGGGGCGCCAGCGACGGTCATCTCGAAGGTGAACTTCTTCTGCGTGCCGCTGGCGTCGTTGATCGGGTTGCCGCTGCCATCGACCATCGGCACGGACAGCTGCAGCTTGTTCTCCTGGCCGGGGATGATCGTGCCGCTGCCGATGGGGCTGCCCTTGGCATCGAACATGGTGTAGGTCTGGGGCGAGGTCTTCTCGTCACCGAACACCAGCTTGACCGGCGTCGAGTACTTGAGCCCCGTCTGCAGGTCGGCGCGCTGGGCGGCATCGTAGATGTCCAGCTCGGAGGTCAGCGTGGGCTGGCCGATCTGCCCGGTGCCCTTGTTGCCCGAGCCGCTGGTAGCGGTCAGCGGGCTGGCCATCGCCAGGCGCTTGGGATCGGTGAGCACCGTCTCGATGCTGGCCGCGGCATTGCGGGTGGGGGTGATCTTGAAGCTATCACCAGCGATCGGCGTGCCACCGCGCAAATTGAGGCTGAAGCCGTCGATCACCGGTGGCGGAGTGGCAGTGATGTCGAACTTGCCCATCTCGGTGTTGTCAGGCAGACGACGTACTGTGAACTCGTTGGCGCTGGTGAACGTCACCTGGTAGTCGTTGGTGGTCAGCTTGCCGGTATCCTTGATGTTCACATCGAGGTTGCCGGAACCGGGGCTGTTACCCAGCTTGGCCACGCTGCGCCCGGCCATGGCGGCGGCGCTGTTGATGTCGCCGAACAGGGTCGCGCCGAACTCGCCGTTCTTGTCGATGCCCTGGGCCAGCTGGCTGTTGATCGCATCAGCCACCACCAGGGCCACACGGCCCAGCTCGTTGAGCGCAGGGTCCAGGGTGTCCTTGCGGTAGCGCAGCAGACCGCCCAGCTCGCCGCCGGTGGTGCTGTCGGTGATGTCCATCTTGGTCGAGCCGCGATTGAGCACCAGGTTCATCCGCGACGAGTCGGTCGCCGCAGGCTCCACGCCCAGGGTCTGGGTGGTGTTGCCCAGCACCAGCGACTGGCCGTTCTTCAGGTAGATGTCGTAGTTGCCGTCACGCTCGACCACGTCCACGCCGATCAGCTTGTTCAACTCGCGCACCGCGCCGTCGCGCTGGTCGAGCAGGTCGTTGGGCTTGCCGGTGATGGCGGTCATCTTGACAATCTGCTGGTTGTACTCGGAGATCGTCGCGGTCAGCTTGTTGATCTGGTCGGCCGTCGCCGCCATGTTGGTGTTGATGTTGCTGTTCTGCTGGTTGAACTGCGCCGACAGGCTGTTGAAACGCTTGGCAAGCGATTGGGCGCTGGTCAGCAGCAATTGCCGCGAGGCATCCTCGGTGGGCTTGGCCGAGGCGTCCTGCATTGCGCTGAAGAAGCTCTTGAGCGCCGCGGTGATACCGGTATCGGCGCTGGACAGGGCATTGTTCAGCGGGCCGATCTGGTTGAGGTAGGCGTTCGCGTCGCTGGACAGCGACGTGGTGGAACGCAGCTGGTTCTCGAGGAAGGCGTTGTACACCCGGCGCACATCGGACAGCGTGGTGCCGGTACCGATGAACACCTGGCCGACCTGCTGGCCACCCTTGGTCTTCTGGACGATCTGCTGGCGAGAGTAACTTTCCACATCGGCGTTGGCGATGTTGTTACCCAGGGTGTACATCCCGGACTGGGCGGCGCCCAGGCCAGACATACCGATATTGATCAAACTCGCCATGGTTTCCTGCCCTTAAAGTTTCGTGGTGGTACCGAGCATTGCGTAGCTCTGCTGCGACTTCATCTGTTTTGCGATCTGCGAGATCTTGCTGGCGTAGTTGGGGTCGGTGGCGTAACCGGCCTTCTGCAACTCCCGCACAAACTGTTCTGGTTTATCGGCCGCCCGCACTGCATCTTGATAGCGCGAATTGTTCTGCAACAGGCTCACCAGGTCGTGGAAGCTGTCCTGGTAGCTGTCGTAGGAACGGAACGCCGCGGTCTCCTTGACGAACTGGCCGTTGCGGAACTCGCTGGTGATCGCCCGCGCCTCGCCGCCCTGCCAGCTGCCGGTGGCCTTGATGCCGAACAGGTTGTGACTGCTGCTGCCATCGGGGTTGCGCATGACCGACTTGCCCCAGCCGGTTTCCAGCGCGGCCTGGGCCACCAGGTAGCGTGGATCGATACCGATGCGCTTGGCGGCCTGCTCGGCCATCGGCAGCATGGTGGCGACGAAGGCGTCGCTGTCGGCGAAGGCCTTTTTCGGTGCCAGCGGCGGCTGGGCCACGGCCCGACCGAGAATCTGCAGGTTGCCTCCTGGCGCCGCGAAGCTGCGCGCCGGCTCCCAGTCGCCGACGGCCACGCCACCGGGCGGGAGATCGCCACGCCCAGGCAGCGCCGTGGCGTTGGCGGCGGCATTGCCAGCGGACGGCACGATGCCGGACAGCAAGCGATCGGTGAGCTTGCCAGGCAGCGCCAGGCGCCGCGCATTGAGCGCAGCCACATCGTTACGCGTAGCGGCACTCTCGACCATGTGCGCGGGCTCGGCCACTTTCGAGGCCCACAATGCCGGCGCCTGCCCCTCGATCCGGGGAAACGGACTGGTGTTCGGGCGCGCGGCCTTGTTCTTCGACAGCTGGCGCACCAGCACGTCCTGCAGGCCGATACCACCCCCTTCGCGCGACATGCTCACGGCCATCTGTTGGTCGTACATGTCGCGGTACTGCTTGACCGTGTCGCTGTTCATCGGGCTGTCTTCGTCAGCCATCACATCACTGGCCTTGCGCGACGCCTTGAGCATCTCGCTGATGAACAACGACTCGAACTCCTGGGCCACCTTGCGGATGTTGCCCTCGCTGTCGCGATCCCCGCGCTTGAGCGAGCCCAGGCGATTGAGGTCGGTGTAGGCGCCGCTGTCGGCCTGACTTGAAACAAGACTCTTCGAATTCATCCCTGGCGTCCTCAGATCACGATCAGGTCGGCTTGCAACGCACCGGCCTGCTTCAGCGCTTCGAGGATGGCCATCAGGTCGCTCGGCGCCGCGCCGACCTGGTTCACCGCACGGACGATCTCATCCAGCGTGGTGCCCGGGCCGAACTTGAACATCGGCTTGGCTTCCTGCTCGGCGTTGACCCGCGAACGCGGCACCACCGCGGTCTGACCATTGGAGAACGGCCCCGGCTGGCTGACGATCGGATCTTCGGTGATGGTCACGGTCAGGCTGCCGTGAGTAACCGCCGCCGGCGACACCTTGACGTTCTGGCCGATGACGATGGTCCCGGTGCGCGAGTTGATGATGACCTTGGCCACCGCCTGGCCCGGGTCGATCTCGAGGTTCTCGAGTATGGACAGGTAGTCCACGCGCTGGCTCGGGTCCATCGGCGCGGTGACCCGCACCGAACCGCCATCGACGGCCTGGGCCACGCCCGGGCCGAGCAGCTCGTTGACCTTGTCGACGATGCGCTTGGCGGTGGTGAAGTCCGGACGATTGAGATTGAGCGTCAGGCTATTGCCCTGGTTGAATCCGCTCGGCACCGCGCGCTCGACCGAGGCCCCGCCGGGAATGCGACCGGCCGACGGAACGTTGACGGTGATCTTCGAGCCGTCGCGACCTTCGGCATCAAAGCCACCCACCACCAGATTGCCCTGGGCGATGGCGTAGACGTTGCCGTCGATACCCTTGAGCGGCGTCATCAACAGACTGCCGCCACGCAGGCTCTTGGAGTTGCCGATGGAAGACACGGTGATATCGACCACCTGGCCGGGCTTGGCGAATGCCGGCAAGTCGGCATGCACCGACACGGCGGCAACGTTCTTCAACTGCACGTTGCCCGACCCCGGCGGCACCTTGATACCAAACTGCGACAACATGTTGTTGAAGGTCTGCAGGGTGAACGGTGTCTGGGTGGTCTGGTCACCCGTGCCGTTGAGGCCCACCACCAGGCCGTAGCCGATCAGCTGGTTGGCGCGCACGCCGGAAATGCTGGCGATATCCTTCAGGCGCTCGGCGTGAGCACCGAACGCACAGGACAGAAGCAGGGTCGCGGCAATCAACCGCCTAGCGTTGAACATGGTCATCCGTACTCAGAAAGGCCAGAGCGGGCTGATGAAGAAACGGTCCAGCCAACCGGGCTGGCTGGCATCGGCGAACGAGCCGGTGCCCGAATAGGTGATGCGCGCGTCGGCCACGCGAGTGGACGGCACGGTGTTGTCGGTGGCGATGTCGTCGGCACGGATCAGGCCGGCAATGCGCACCAGTTCCTCGCCGGTGTTCAGCGTCATCCACTTCTCGCCGCGCACGGCGATGATGCCGTTGGGCAGCACCTCGGCCACGGTCACCGTGATGGAGCCGGTCAGGGTGTTGCCCTGGGTGGCCTTGCTGTCGCCCTTGGTGGAGCGGTCGCCGCTGTAACCGGCTTCAAGCGTGAGGTCGCCGCTGCCCAGCGGGTTGTTGGTGTTGGGCACGGTGCCGAACAGCGAGGTCAGGCCGATATCGGCCTTGCTGTTCTTCTGGATCTGGGAACCGGCGTTCTTGCTCGCCGAGGTACGCTCGTTCAGGGTGATGGTGATGATGTCACCGACCCGGAACGCCTTGCGATCGGTGTACAGACCCTGCTCGAAACCGGCCTGGTAGATCGAGCCGTTGTTGGCCGCCGCCGGCAACGGGGTGCGCGGCAGGACCGGCGCATAATACGGGTCGTTTGGCTTGGGCGTCGGCGCAACGCAACCAGCCAGCAACACCACCCCCCCCAGGGCGAATACGGACAACAGACGGCTCATGACACTTACCTCATGGTGAAACAGGCGCTGCAACAGCGAGCGGATGATCAGCGGCCCGCCTTGATCGGGCCGCCAGGGCTTACAGCTGCTGGGTGACGAACGACAGCATCTTGTCGGCGGCGGAGATGACCTTGGAGTTCATCTCGTAGGCACGCTGGGTGGTGATCATGTTGACCATTTCTTCCACGGTGCTGACGTTGGACGCCTCCAGGGTTTTCTGCAGGGTGGGGCCGAAACCGTTCAGGCCAGGCGTGCCGATCTGCGGCGCGCCGCTGGCGGCGGTCTCGAGGAACAGGTTGCCGCCGATGGCCTGCAAGCCCGCCGGGTTGATGAAGTCGGCGGTCTGGATGTTGCCGATGACCTGCGCGGCCGGGTTGCCGGGGGTAGTGATCGACACCGTGCCGTCCTGGCCGACGGTGAAGGTCTGGGCATCCGGCGGTACGACGACCGCAGGTTCCAGGGCGAAGCCGTTGGCGGTGACGACCTGGCCGTCGGAGTTCAGGTGGAAGGTACCGTCGCGGGTATAGGAGACGGTGCCGTCAGGCTGCAGCACCTGGAAGAAGCCACGACCGTTGACGGCCATGTCCAGCGGATTCTCGGTCGTCTGCAGGCTGCCGGTCTGGAAGTTCTTCTGGGTGCCGACGATACGTACACCGGTACCGACCTGCAGGCCCGAAGGCAGCTCGCTGTCCTGGGTGGACTGCGCACCGGGCTGGCGCTTGATCTGGTACAGCAGGTCCTGAAACTCGGCGCGATCACGCTTGAAGCCAGTGGTCGAGACGTTGGCCAGGTTGTTCGAGATGACCGCCAGGTTGGTATCCTGGGCGGAAAGGCCGGTTTTAGCGACCCAAAGAGCCGGAAGCATTTAGTGTTCTCCTCGTGCGCCTGTTTTACGGCACCCGTTCAAATGTGATTAGCCGATCTGCAAAACCCGAGCCATGGCTTGATCGCCTTCCTCGGCCGCTTTCATCATCTTGACGTGCAACTCGAACTGTCGGGACAGCGCCAGCACCGATGTCATTTCCTCCACGGCATTGACGTTACTGCCTTCGAGGAATCCCGACACCACGCGCACGTTCACGTCCATGTCGGCCGGCTGGCCGCTGGCGGTACGGATCAGCCCGTCCTGGCCCTTGGTCATGCCCTTGATGTCAGGGTTGACCAGCTTGATCCGGTCGACCTCGGCCATCACCCGCGGGTCCTCGCCCATGGCGCGGATGCTGATGGTGCCGTCATCGCCGATCTCGACCTTCTGCTCCGGTGGTATGGCGATCGGACCGCCATTGCCGATTACCGCCATGCCGTTGCCGGCGCGCAACACACCGAGGGCGTCAATGTTCAGGCCGCCAGTGCGCACGTAGGCCTCGCTGCCATCGGGGGCCTGCACGGCAATGAAGCCGTTGCCGCTGACCGCCACGTCCAGCTCGCGACCGGTTTCCACCAGCGGACCGGCACTGAAATCGGTGGCCGGCCGTTCGCTCATGGCAAACGCACGCGCCGGAAAGCTGTCGCCGAACACCGGCATCGAACGGGCCTGCTCCAGATCACGCTGGAAGCCGTTGGTGGAAACGTTCGCCAGGTTGTTGGCATGGGCCTTCTGCGCCAGCGCGTTCTGGCTGGCGCCGGTCATGGCCACGTAAAGCATCTTGTCCACAGTCATCCTCCGCTACACGGGCGATCGATTGCCGGTCGCCGTGGCTGTACGAAGCTTCGAGCAAGTTTCGCGCCAATTACCACAGAAACGACAAAGACCCCGGTTTACGGGGCCTTTGCCGAAAAGCACGCTGTCAGAGAGACAAAATCTCGGCGGCGGGTGCCTGACAGCGGCAAGGCTTGGCCGCCTGCGGACGCTGTCAGACGCCGCTTGCCTGTCAGGTGATGGTGAAGGTGTCGCCGTTGTTGGTCTGGAACGACTCGATGGTATTCGAGCCGGCGTACCAGTTGCTGAGCATCACCCCCGAATCGAGGTTGCCGGCATTCCAGTCAGCCTTGGAGAAGATGAAGGCATTGACGCCATCGTTCTGCACCACGACATCCTGGAAGGTCTGGATGTTCTTCAGCACCACCACGTCGACACCTGCGCTACCGGTATCCTGGATCACCACGCCCGCCTTGGAGTAGATCGTGTAGACATCACTGCCCTCGCCACCGAAGGCGTAACCGGCCGACATCATGTCCAGGCGGTCGGCGCCGGCGCCACCATAGAGTTCGTAGGCAAAACCGTTACCAACCAGGCGATCGTTGCCATCATCGCCATACGCCTTGCCGTTGGTGGTCTGGATGGTGTCGTTGCCGGCATCACCATGGTAGACGGAACCCGTGTCGTTCAGCGCACCGGTGATGGTGTCGTCGCCGTCACCGCCATTGACGACATCCGCCTGGGCGACCTGGGTGTTCGCCGGGCGCGCCAGGGCACCGAAATCGGTGGAGTAGATGCCATCCCCGTAGAGGATGTCATTGCCCGCGCCGCCATTGATGACATCATCGCCTTCGGCGCCATAGAGCGTGTTCGCACCGGCATCGCCATTGAGCACATCGGCGAACGCGGAGCCCGCCAGCCCTTCGATTCCACTCAGCACATCACCCTCGGCATGCCCGCCAGCCACGGTGCCCGCAGCAAGATCGATCGACACGCCGGCATTGCTCGAGATGTACCAGGCCGAATCCCGACCGACCCCACCATTGATCACATCGGCACCCGCACCGCCAATGAAGTTCTCGTTCGCACTGGTCCCCACGAAGGTATCGTTGAACGCGGTGCCCTCGAAGCTCTCGATGCTGGTAAAGAGGTCGTTGCCCGTGGCATTCAGGTCGAGCGTGACGCCCTCGCCCTCACCGGCGAACGTCAACAGATCGACACCCAGCGAGCCATTGAAGTCGTTGGGCTGGTCGTTGGCCACGAAAACGTCACCCAACGACGAGCCGACGAACTTCTCGATGCCCTCGAAGGTATCGCCCTCGGCGATACCGCCATGCACGCCGGTCTTGAGATTCAGGAGAATGCCGGCTGTGCTGTCGCCATACGAAACGGTGTCGATACCCGCGCCACCGACGAATCGGTCGGCACCGGCACCGCCAAACAAGGTGTCATTGCCAGCGCCACTGACAATCACATTGTTGCTGGCATTGCCATATCCGACGAAATTGCCAGAACCGATGTAGGTAAGGTTTTCCACTTC